>NZ_JAXVAE010000102.1:0-37416 GCF_037460745.1 Hallella sp.
GTATATTTCAATCGCGGATTAAGGTGCAAGGCTATCGCTGAATAGTTACAAAAAATAAAGGGAAAATAACTTTTTCTTAAAAAAAGTTTGCAAAACATTTGGCTTGTTAAAATATTATGCTATCTTTGCAAATGTTATCCTGAAAACAATCTTTTTACCTTAGAAGGAAACTAATACCTATTGAAGATTTGGAGCGATTGCCTGTGAAGGCCATCGCTTTTTTTATTCCCTTATCTTTCATCACCTCAAGGCGGGTCAAACCGCAACGCCATCGTTTTCGGGTTCACACCCGTATCATTATGCTTTTACCCCATATCAGTCATTTGGGATTAACGCCACAGGGGCTTCGTACCCTTTCTACAAGACGACAAAAGGATGGTCAAGAAACCATCCTTCTATCCTACTTATTTCTTCCAAAAGCGGTAAGTGATATCCTCCAACTCGTCGCCATTCACACAGCGATACAAGCGTTGGTTAGTGGTCAACTGGTTGAGCGCACCCAAATGACGGATATACGGTCCCAACTTGATGTAGTCGAAATGGCGCTTGTCTATGTCGCGCGAGAGTCGAATGCGGCCACTATACCATGCCGTCTTGATCTCAGGATGGTGGTCATGGAGCCATGCTGCCAATTGGTCGACGGCGGCCGGCTCTGCGTCGCCACCCATAAAACTGACGCAGGTGAGCATGCCATCATTCGATTGGATGAGATGCTCAAGCTCGGTGGTGGTCAGCGGCGTGCCCACATCCTCCCAGAGATAACTGCTGTGGCAACCCGGGCAATGGCAGGGGCATCCAGAGATATTGATAGCAAGGGTCGTCTCATCAGGTATTTCCTGAAAGACGACCTCGGTGTTCACATATTTAATCATGTTGTGATCTGCGGAAAGACGATCGGATTACTTGGTAACCTCCTCGTGCTTCTTGCCCAACGCAATCTTGTTGGCCTGCGGCAGACGGTCGACACCTGCATAGAAACGGCGGTGAGCCTCCTTCTGACGTGCCTCAGAGAAGTTGGACACGCGTTTCAAGTAACCGATAATGCGCGTCAAGTAGTCCACATTCTTCGAGTGGCACACGGGGCACTCCTTGAGATAGCGCTTGTCGATGTGGCCACACTCGTTACACAAGGTGTTGGGCACATTGAACGTGAAGTAGTTGCATCCCTCCTTGGCGGCCACACGGAAGATCTGGCGATACTGAGCCTTTGAGAGGTGCTCCTCAAGGTTCATATGCAAGGCCGAGCCACCGGTAAGGTGCTCAATGTAAGGAGCGCCATGCAACTTGAACTTATCGATGATCGACAACGAGTCGTCCTCCACCACGTAGAAATAACTGTTGTAGCAATCACGCGGCACGAAGTAGCCATCCTCGCGATCCCACTTGGCGTGCTTCACACCCACATTCTCTGCGGGGATCATCTCGCAGTTGAACATCACCTCCTTGGAACGATACTGCTTATTAAACTTCTCCACCAATGAGAGGATGCCCTGCACAAAGTGGAGGTAGTCGTCGTTAGGCGTGATGTTGAGGCCCATAAACTCGGCAGCCTCCACCAATCCGTTGATGCCGATGGTGAGATACTGGCGGTTGATATTGATGTAACCTGCGTCGAAGAGAGGCAACATGCCATGACGCTGCAGGTCCTTGAGGTTCTCGTTGTATGCCAACTGCACCTTATGGCAAAGGTCGATCACATTGGCAAGATACTCCTTGTAGTCCTTGCCGTGGTTCACCGCATACTGCACGCAGCGGTTGAGGTTCACCGTGAGCACGCTCTTCGATCCGGTCGACACACCACCGGCACCCAGGGTGTAGCTGAAGCCGTTGTCCTGGATCTCATTGCGCAGGCGGCAGCAGCTCGACAGCGAGTCGGCATTGTCGGAGAGATAGGTGAAGAAGCTATGGCCCTTCGAGTACATCTCAGCGGCGAAATCGCCCCACTCCTCGTCCTTGCAGTCGCCATTCTCGGTGAGCATGGCCATGGTTTCCACAGGGAACGTGAGCACGGTCTTCGTGCGCTCCTGGTTGAACCAATTCATAAAGCGCTTCTGCAACCAGTCGACGCCCTCCCAATGGGGCTGTGATCCGTCGGGGAAGAAGAAGTTACCAAAGAGCGAATCAAAGTAGTAACGGTCGTAATAGCTGATGTTCCAGAACACAGCCTGGTAGTTGCGGGCACCTGTAGGCTGGTTGAGCGAGTAGACAATCTGCTCGAAGCAGTCAGTGATGACCTTATCGAGCGTGCGCTTCTTCAAGCTAAGGTCCACCACATCATCAGCGTGCTTGTAATAGTCCTTACCATACTCCTTCTCGATGAAGTAGTTCATATACATCAAGAACTCTGGTGTGGCGCATGCGCCAGCGAGCATGGAGCTCACCATAAACACCATGTTGATGAAGCCACCGCAGAACGACTTGAGGTTGGTGGGCGCCACCGAGTTGCCGCCAATGCTCATCGTACCGCCAATAAGCCATGGGTACATGGTGATGGAGGCGCAATAGTTGGCGAGGTTGGTCTCGTCGTTCTTATATATAAAGTGGTGGGTCAGCAAGTCGAGATACTCGTTGGCGAGGTCCTTTCCATACATGCGCTTGATGCGCTCGGTGAGCAAACGGCGGTTGAGGCGGATAAAGCTGGCCTTGGGCAGCTCACCAATCAACGTGGCGATATTCTTGTGCTCCACGTTGGCGTTGGCGTCGAACTTAGAGCCTGTGGCAGCGTTTTCTGCCTCCATGTAGTCGGACAGGAACTTCAGCTTGTCCAGCGTCTCGCGGTCTTCCTGGTGCTCCTGACGATAGAGGATGAACGACTTGGCCACCTTGTAGTAGCCTTCCTTCATCAACGACACCTCCACCTGATTCTGAATGTCCTCCACGCGCACACCATCTTGGATGTCGAGATGACTGAGAATCTTCGAGACTGAACCCAAGTCGATGGGTTCCTGACATGCATTGAATGCTTTGAGAACAGCATTCATGATCTTGTCGAGAGAGAAACAATCTTTCGAACCATCACGTTTCGTAATAGTAAAGTTCCTGATTTCCATGCTTTTATATAAGGTCTTAAACGTTTATTGTTGCACTTTTGGGAAAACTTTTTTGATTTCCGATCTCGAAAAGTTTTCCAAAACGGACAACTTCGATTAGTATTTTGTGTTGCAAATGCGATTATTTTATCAACCTTTTGCAATGCAAAGTTACTCATAATTTTCCAAAGAACATCACTAAACGGCCCACCATTTTCATGCCTGTTTACATATTTTAATGACTGATTCAATACAAAACGTCACACCGCTACTTGAGCGCTCAACAAGCTAAAGTTTGATAATCACGTGGTTATGTATCATCAACGAAGTAAACTTATGGCATTCGTCGTTTTCTGCGTTTGATCATCCCGAGATAGCAAACCCGATGTATCACAGGTCAACAATCCTATGAAGACAAAAACGGCTCAAAAGTAAAAACGAAAGAGAAAATTGCTACGTCTATTATATAAATAAGGTGAAGAAACAAAACTGTGGTCTTTTCATCCTACTTTTGTAGGTCCACCTCACCTTAATACCATTATTTTTAGTACCTTTGCATACAAGAACAATCCATCATCATGAAGCATTCACTCACACTGATCATCATATCCCTCCTCACAGCTATGGCTGTGGGATGCAAAGAAGAAAAGTCATCGCAGGTCATCATCATCAAAAAGCCCAAGGTGTTGAAATCGGAGCGCCCCCAAAAGATGGGCAACCTGGTGCACTCACAATCGGTCAACTGGATGGGCAGCAAGTACACGGTGGAGATCAAGCGTACCGCCGCCGACTCCCTACCCCTTGCCACCGATGGCGTGAAGCGCTATTACGACAACACCATTTCCCTGCGCGTAGTGCGCGCTGATGGCTCGGTGTTCTTCAGCCGCAAGTTCCACAAGAGCGACTTCAAGAGTTACGTGGGCGACACCTACTATAAAGATGGCGCCCTGTTGGGCGTGGCGTTTGTGAAAGCCGAGGGCAGCCAGCTGACCTTTGGCGCCAGCGTGGGAAGTCCCGACCCTGCCAGCGATGAGTATGTGCCCCTCATTGTGAAGGTCGACAACTTCGGCAACTACTCCGTAACCAAGGACACGAAGGCCGACGTTAACTCCATGAACATCGACCCTGAGACGGAGGACGAATAAAAGTGGCCGCACGCCTCAACAAGCCACACGGCCCAGAAGCCAAAAGATAAGAAGCCATCACCCCTAAAAAATAATGGCGAGAGGTATCCACGATTTGTGGAAACCTCTCGCCATTATTCTTTTACCCCCTATTCGGCGAAAGCAAGATGTCGAAAGAAACACTTACAAGAGCTGAAAAGAATCCGTAAAATCTTAATAAGCCTCCTATTTTAGCTTCATCATCAATTGGGGGTTTATAACGACTTGGCCGAATGGTTACAGAAGGGTCGTTAGCGCTCCGGACGGGTCAGCTCGGCGTAGGCAGCGTCGAACTTTCGCGGATGAGTGCCGATAAAACAGATGTTCACCAAGCTATTGGCCAGGATCTCAGCATCGCTCAGATCAATGCCGCGCTCACGCACCACATCCTTTCCCAAGCAAACCTCCCAGGTGCAACGGAAATCAGCATCGGCGGCACCCATGTACGACTCGCCCGAATTATCCATGTTGAAAAACCTATAGCGGACAGACTTCTTTGACGGAACGGGCCGCATCTCCAGCAAGATGTCATAGGCTTGCTTCAACGGCTCACGATACTTGGCTGTGCCGGGAAACATCCTTAAGATTTCCGGCATGATCTCATCAAAATTGTATGACTGAATGAGTTCGTATAATTTCATGATTCTAACAAATAAAAAGCGGTGATAACAGGTGCACAACGACACCTTGTTATCACCGTTATGGAGTTACTTAGAACTTAGCCATCTTGATGGCGTCGATAGCGCACTCGTCACCCTTGTTGCCCAACTTGCCACCGCTGCGATCCTTTGCCTGCTGCAAAGTGTCGGTGGTGAGCAAACCGTAAATGACCGGAATGTTCTGTACGGCGTTGAGATGAGCGATGCCGTAGGTCACACCCTGACAGATATAGTCGAAATGGGGTGTCTCGCCACGAATCACACTTCCAAGGATAATCACCGCATCGAACCCGTCGTTCTTGCACATCTGCTGTGCGCCATAAATCAGTTCGAAACTACCCGGAACGGTCTTCACATGGATGTTCTCCTGCAAGGCTCCGTGCAACTCAAGGGTCTTGACAGCCCCGCTGAGCAATGCGCCGGTTATCTCGTCGTTCCACTCAGACACCACAATACCGAAACACATGTTACTGGCATCAGGTACCTTGTCGAAATCGTAGTCTGAAAGATGATGAAGAGCAGTCGCCATGGCTATTACTTAGTGGTACGCTCGATGTACTTGTCGATCTCATTGCTCTGCACGAGCATAGAGTTGACATACTTCTTCTTGATGTCCTGATAAACCTTCAGGGCCTCATCGGTCTTGTTCTGGCTCTCCAGCAACTCACCGGCCTGCAAAAGGAATGTAGGCGACAGGCTGTTGTTGGCACCATCCTTCGACTCGCTGTCGGCCTTTGAGGCAGCATCCTTCAGCTTGCTCACAGCCTTGTCGAGCTGACCAGTGGCAGCGTAGGCGTTACCCAAAGCGGCCACAGCAGCGGGGCTCACCATAGCATCGCTTGCGGGAGAATACTTCTCGAGGTAGTTCACAGCCTCCTTGGCCTTGCCCAGATAATAGTAGCAGAGACCGGCATAGAGGTTGGCGAGGTTACCAGCGTCGGTGCTTCCGTAGTCGCTGGCAATCTTCACGAAGCCTGCATAACCAGCGCCGTCGCCGTTAAGGGCCTTGTCGAACTGCTCGGCGTTGAAATACTCCTGGCCACGAGCCAATGCTGTGCTGGCCTTGTCCTCGCGAGGACCGCCGATGAAGGTGTTGTAACAGACTACTGCTGCAACAACCAAAATGATTGCTGCGACAGCTCCTAAAATAACATTGCGATACTTAGTGAAAAATGCCTCTGACTTTCCAGCAGCATCGAATGTTGCTTTTTCGTTTTTGTTTGCCATTATTTTTTGTTGTTTTATTATTTTCAGATTTAGTCGCAAAATTACCAATTTAATCTCAGATATTGAAATTTATTCCATTCTTTTTTCGTTTTTCACTGTCAAAACTCGTAACTTTGCAACAACAAGGGGTTGCGCCAGAAGAATGCAACCGCTACACAACGACAGCATCTCACCATGATACTCAGCCAATTATCCATTATCAATTATAGGAACATACGGGCAGCCAATCTATCGTTTTCGCCCAACGTGAATTGTCTCATCGGCCACAACGGCGAGGGAAAGACCAACCTGCTCGACGCCATTTACTACTTGTCGTTCTGCCATTCGAGCTTCACAAACATCGACAGTCAGGTCATCACACACGACCAAGACTTCTTTGTGATTGAGGGCAACTACCTCACGGAGAGCGGCGAAGCCGAATCGGTGTATGCGGGCATGAAGCGCGGAACCAGAAAGCACTTCCGCAGGAACAAGAAGGAATATAAAAAGTTTTCGGAGCACATCGGACTGATACCGCTCATCTTTGTGTCGCCCAGCGACAGCATCCTTGTGGACGGAGGCGGCGAGGAGCGCCGCAAACTGATGGATATGGTCATTGCGCAATACGACAAGCGCTACCTGGAGGCGCTCAACGCCTACAACAAGGCATTACAACAACGCAACGCCTTGTTGAAGATGGAGCCTGCGGTCGATCCGGCGCTCATGGAAATATGGGAGACGGAGATGGCCCAGAAGGGCACCGTGGTGTACGAGCGGCGAAGTGCGTTTGTGGATGAGTTCGTGCCCGTGTTCCAACAGATTTACCAAAAGATATCGGGCGAGAAGGAAACGGTGTCGCTACGCTATGTGTCGCACGGCCAGCGGGGCGACCTGCTCGACGTGATCCAACGCGACCGCCTGAAGGATCTCGCCGTGGGCTATAGCCTCCATGGCGTTCATCGCGATGACCTGGAAATGCTCATCAACGGCTATCCCATGAAGCGAGAGGGCAGCCAGGGACAGACGAAGACGTATGTCATGGCGCTAAAACTGGCCCAGTTCGACTTCCTGCGTCGCACCTCGTCGCAGACAACGCCCCTGCTCTTGCTCGACGACATCTTCGACAAGCTCGACTCAAGGCGCGTGGAGCACATCGTCGACCTGGTGTCGGGTGGCTCGTTCGGCCAGATTTTCATCACCGACACCAACCGCGACCACCTCGATGAGATACTAAGCCATAGCGGAAAAGACTACCGCATGTTCAACGTTGAGAAAGGCGAGTTTGCCGAGATTTAACCCCCATCGGCCATTCTACCGAAACAGGAAGATTAGTAGGACTTTATAGCTTCTCGCGTCAGCCACCATCTGGTGGCGGCAACCATGGCTACAAGCCTACCAAGATTATAGCAAACAAGTGATATGTTTAGAAAAGATGTGAAACCCTTAAGCGAGGTGCTCTCGCAGTTCTTACGACAGGAAGGACTTGAAACGCCTTTGTTGCAACGACGACTCGTCGACGCCTGGGACACCATCGTCGGCCCCACCATTGCGCAATACACCTCGGATAAGTTTATCCAGAACCAGGTGTTGTTCGTCAAGATCGTCAATCCTGCCCTACGACAAGACCTGAGCATGATGCGTACGGAACTTGTGAAAAGGCTGAACAACGCCGTGGGCTCACAAATCATCACGGAGGTTCGCATCTACTGACTCCCAATCGGTCATTACACTTCAATCCCAGCGAGCGATTTAACCCCAATCGGTCATTAGGCCGACATAAGGAAAATAGTAGGATGTTATGTAATAACCGATTTGGGGTTAACATAAAACCTGATGGCCGATTTGGGAACCAACGGCGGCCCCTGCGGTTGGGAACACCCACCCCTCTCTTAGAGAAGCCACCCCCTAATGGCACAAACGGCAACCCCTGGTCTCACACCAGCGGTTGCCGTTTGCCATATTTCAATCTTAATGTTTCTTACGCCAGCAAGGTTGCGTGGCAACCCATGCGGGCACGGTTGTCGAAGCCCGAAAGACTGGCCTTGGCCACCTTGCCCTTAGCATCCCTGCTCTTTTGTGGAGCTTTCGGGAAGGCGGCGTCGTTGCGCATTACCCGAAGGGCCATGCCAATAACCGGATCGTCCTGGTTAAGATACTCGGTCCAAGCCTGCTCATCCATCATATTGTAGATGATTCTACTGTTGATGTAACGCTCAAGCAGCGTGTGGCTCTTCCTGATGAGCAAGTTGCGGCGTTTCAATCCGTGACTGTTGGCATAACCCACAAACTGCTCCACCGTATTCTGCTTCTTCAGATACTGGGCCAACTCGAGCATCTCCTTGAACGCCTTCATCTTCTGACGGTTGTTGTCGGTATAGTTGAAGGCGAACTGCAAGATCAATCCGCTCATGGCAGCCTTCTTATAATAAGATGTCACGTCGGAGGTGTCCTCGGGCACGAAGATGTCGGGCGTGATGCCACCTCCGCCATACACCACCCTGCCATTGCCAGTGTGATAGGGCTTTCCGGTATGTTTGATGCTGTCTTGCGAGAAGAACTCACCATGCTCATAGCGCGAAATGAGATCCTGCTCGTAGCTGGCGTCCTCGCCATGAGTATAAGGCTTCTGGATGCAACGTCCCGAAGGAGTGAAGTAACGGGCTATGGTCAGGCGAATCATACTGCCATCGGGGAATGGGATCTGCTGCTGCACAAGGCCCTTACCGAACGAACGGCGTCCAATGATGGTGGCGCGGTCGTTGTCCTGCATGGCACCAGCGAAGATCTCCGACGATGAAGCCGAGCCCTCATTGATGAGCACCACCAACGGCATGTTCTGGTAAGCGCCATGTCCATCCGAACGATATTCCTTGCGAGGCGACTTTCTGCCTTCGGTGTAAACAATGAGTTTCTTGTTGGGAAGGAACTCGTTGGCCATCTGGACGGCACTTTGCAGATAGCCTCCCGTATTGTCGCGGAGGTCGATCACCAGGTTCGAGAAACCTTGCTGCTGCAGACTTGCCAAGGCTATCAGCAGTTCGGGATAGGTCTTTTCGCCAAAGTTCTTCACCTTGATGTAGCCCGTGTTGTCGTCAAGCATATATGCTGCGGTGATCGTCTTGGTGGGAATCTCACCACGGGTAACCTCATACGTAATGATCTTGGGGTTGCCATAGCGCGCCACACCAATCTTCACCTTCGATCCCTGCGGACCTTTCAGTCGGTGCATGGCCTCCTCATTGGTCACCACCTTGCCCACAAACTTCTTGCCATCCACATACACAATCTTATCGCCAGCCAACAGACCCGCCTTCTCTGCCGGTCCGTTCTTGATGACGTTTTGCACGTGGATGGTGTCCTCACGGATGGTAAACTCAACACCTACGCCCGAGAACGACCCCTTGAGGTCGTCGTTGGTGGCCTGCACATCCTTGGCGCTGATGTAGACCGAGTGGGGATCGAGCTCAGCGAGGATCTGCGGGATGGCACTCTCCACGAGCGAGTCAATGTCGACCTTGTCGACATATTGGTCATCGATGATGCGCAACAAGTTGTTCAGACGGTTGCTACCGTTATTGATCACCGTCAGTCGGTTGCCCGAAAAATGGTTGGCGTAGAACGAGCCTATCACTATTCCGACCACCACACTGATAGCCATCAGCAGCGGCATGAACCTATTTTTCTTATCGTTTTTCATTGGCTGAATAATCCGTTAATAAGGGATAACTAATCCGTTTTTGTTCTCAGGACAATCCCGTTTTGGCTCTCAGGACAATCCGTTGGGACTCTTAGGCCCTTCCATCAGGGCGTTTCAGAGGTTTCGACATTCAGGTATATCACCTCGATGCCTGCCCTTTCGAGCAACCGAAGGCCATCGTCGAGCCTGTATTTCTCACCATACACCACACGCTTGATGCCCGCTTGGATGATGAGTTTTGCACATTCGATGCACGGTGAGGCCGTGACATAGAGCGTTGCCCCCTCACTGTTGTTGCTCGACCGGGCCAACTTGGTGATGGCGTTGGCCTCGGCATGAAGCACATACGACTTCGTGAGGTTGTTCTCATCCTCGCACACATTCTCGAAGCCGCTGGGCGTTCCGTTGTAACCGTCGCTGATAATCATCTTGTCCTTGACGACCAACGCACCCACCTTTCGGCGTATGCAGTAGGAGTTCTCCGCCCAGATGTGCGCCATCCTGAGGTAGCGCCCATCGAGCTTTCGTTGCTTATCGTTTGATGCCATTTCGCTTAAGTAATGCTTCTATCGTGGGTTCCTGTCCTCTGAATCGCTTGTAGAGCACCATGGGATGCTCCGTTCCTCCCTTCGAGAGGATGTCGTCGCGGAAACGTTGCGCCGTCTCGCGGTCGAATATTCCGTGAGCCTTGAACACGCTGAACGCATCGGCGTCGAGCACCTCGGCCCACTTGTAGCTGTAATAACCTGCCGCATAGCCACCCGCCATGATATGCGAGAACTGTGTGGTCATGCACGTCTCGGGCAGTTGGGGCGTGATGATGGCCTTCGCCCACGCTTTCTTCTCAAACGGGATGATGTCGTCGGTGAACGGCTTGTCCATCGTGTAGTAGGCCATATCGAGCAATCCGAAGCTCACCTGGCGCATGCAACTCAGGGCCACATTGTAGTTGCGACTCTTCCGGATGCGGTCAATGAGATCGTCGGGGATGGGTTCGCCCGTCTGGTAATGGAAGGCGAAGGTGCTCAAGAAATCTTTCTCGACCGCATAGTTCTCCATAAACTGCGACGGCATCTCCACGAAATCCCACCACACATTGGTGCCCGACAGACTGGCGAAACGCGTATTGGCAAACATGCCGTGAAGCGAATGGCCAAACTCGTGCAGGAAGGTCTCCACCTCACCGAGCGTCAGCAGGGCCGGCTTCGAAGGCGTCGGCTTGGTGAAATTCATCACCACACTGGCGTGCGGACGCACATTCTTGCCACTCTTGGTGATGCACTGCTCTTGGAACTCGGTCATCCACGCCCCACCCTGCTTGCCCTTGCGGGGATGGAAATCGGCATAGAACACGGCAAGGTAAGATCCATCCTGGTCGAACACCTCGTAGGCCTTTACATCGGGATGGTACACAGGGATATCCTTGTTCTCCTTGAACGTGATGCCATAGAGCTTGTTGGCCAAGCCAAACACGCCATCGATGACCTTGTCAAGCTGGAAATAGGGGCGCAACATCTCGGCGTCGAGGTTGTAGCGTTCCATCTGAAGCTTGTGGGCGTAATAGCTCACATCCCAAGGCATGAGTTGGAAATCATCGCCCTCAACGTCCTTGGCCTTCTGCTCAATGGCTTTCTGCTCCTCAATGGCAGTGGGCTTATAGGCGTCGATCAGGTCGTTGAGCAACTTGTAAACATGGGAGGCCTGGGAGGCCATGCGATGCTTCAGCACATAGTCGGCAAAGGTGTTGAAGCCCAGCAACTGCGCCAACTCACGGCGGAGATTGACCAGACGCTTGCATATCTCGAGGTTATTCGTGTCGGTTCCCTCATGCGTACACTCCGTATTGCGAGCCATATAGATTTGCTGGCGCAGGTCGCGGCGGTCGGCATAGGTCATAAACGGCGAGTAGCTCTCGTAGTCGAGCGTAAACACCCACCCCTCAAGGCCCTTCTCCTTGGCGTTGTTAGCAGCGGCCTCGCGAGCAGTCTCGGGCAGTCCGCTCAAATCGTCCTCGTTGGTGATGTGCAGCGTGTAAGCCTTGGTCTCCTTCAAAAGGTTTTGAGAGAACTGCAAGGTGAGCAGTCCGGCCTCCTCGGTCAACTTCCTGAGCTGTTCCTTTCCATCCTCGTCGAGCAACGCACCACTTCTGACAAAGCCGTCGTATTCCTTGTCGAGCAGCATCTGCTCCTCGGGCGTAAGCTCACGGTGGTGCTCATACACATGTTTCACACGCTGGAAGAGACGTGGGTTGAGAATGACATCGTTGCCATGCTGGGTAAGGATAGGACTGAGCTTTTGGGCCAAGGCCTCCATGTCGTCGTTGGTCTCGGCGCTCATCATGCACGAGAAGACGTTCGACACACGTTCGAGCAAGTCATAGTAATTCTCACCCTTGCTGTCGTCGGTGACGGCAATGGTGTTATCGAAAGTGGGCTCCTCGGGGTTGTTCACAATCTTGTCGATCAACTCGTTGTCGCGACGGATACCCTCCATAAACGCGGGCTCATAGTCCTCAAACTGTATCTTATCGAAGGGTACGGTGTCATGGGGTGTCCCATAGGGCACCATAAAGGGATTCTTTCGCTCTTGGCTATCAGTCATGTTCTGTGTGTCTTTTTTCTCTCAATTCTTTTTGCAAAGATAACAAAAAGTATATAAACGCGCGGGGAGAATAAGCATTATTTAACTTTGCCGCGCTAAAAAAAGCGTATCACGACAGTTTCTCAAGGGCTGGAACCTCTATCTGTCCTCTGCGAAGCAGCAACAAGCCGTTTTGCTGCATGACATTGAGACACTGCGACACGTTGCGCCTACTGTCGTTGACCTCGTCGGCCAACCGCTGCATCTTGATCTTGAAGACCTTCCTGCCGGAGGGATGCTGGCAGTGGTCGGCCATGAAACGCACAATGCGTTGGCGCAGGTCGTGGGGCGTAGGCCGCCACGCCTTATGCCCCTCCTTTTGCAGACGGGTGGAGAGCAGGTTCATCAGGTTGAGCCTGAAGATGAGCGAGGCAGTCGTCAGCCGCTGCGTTTCGTTCTTGTCGATACTGATGAGGTTGCACGTGGTGAGGGCCTTGTAGGTGCGGGTGAAGCGTTGGCGCAAACCAAAGGCACACTCGGGTTGCAACACATGGCACCCGCTCTGCTCCTCCACCACCATGAAGCCACGGTCATCGGAGCGTGTCTCCACCAACAGGGTGCCCTCCAACAGGAGCCACAAGCTCCCACATCGGTCGCCCTCGCTGACCACCACTTCGTCCTTTTCCACTTTCTGGAAGAGGAGTTTGGTCTTGGCGACGATGTGTTCCAACTCATCCTTGCCCATTCCTGTGAAGAGCGGAATCATCAGTAGCTTGTCGTAAACCCCCAATCGCTTCATGCCGACAACCGATTTTAGTTGTCCAATATTTTATCTTCCATTGAGGACGAGAACCACACTTGGTTGTTGCCTTTCTCGTCGGCGTAAATCAAATAGGCCATCAACTCAGGATGTTTCCCCAATATTTTCTTGGCTCCCTCCAATCCCATGACCATAAAGGAGGTGGCGTAAGCGTCGGCCACGGCGCAATGATTGGCAATCACCGTGGCAGAGAGGATATTGTGCTGCACGGGGTAGCCCGTCTTGGGATCAACGGTATGAGCGTACTTCTTACCGTCTTTGTAGTAGAAATTCCTATAATTGCCACTGGTTGCCATAGCCTTGTCGGTGACATTGAGCACGGTTTGCAACTCGCGGTTGGTCTGCGTAGAGTCGTCGGTAGGCTTGGTGACGCCTATCTTCCACGGCATGCGCTGCTCGTTGATGCCACTTGTTACCACCTCGCCACCGATCTCAACCATGAAGTTTTGGATGCCCTGGCTCCGCAGGTAGCGTGCCACCACATCGACACCATAGCCCTTGGCGATGGCTGAGCAGTCGAGCATGATGCGCGGGTCGGCCTTCACGATGCGACCCTTCATGAGCTTCACCTTCTCGTAGCCCACCAAGGCGCGCAGCGAGTCGACAACATGGCGGGTGGGCTCTACGCCTTGCTTAAAGCCGAAACCCCACTCGTTGACCAGCGGCGCCACCGTGATGTCGAATGCGCCATGGGTCTCCTGCGAGATGGTCTGCGCCAGAGTGAACACGTCGGTGAACATATCGTTGAGCTGAACAGCCTCGTTGCGGTTCACCTTGGATATGACCGACTGCTTGTTGAAGGCCGACAAGGCATCGTCCACCTTCTGCATCTCCGCCACAATCGCAGGCTGGAGATCCTTCTTGCTTTGGTAAGTGATGTGGTAAACGGTGCCGAAGACAAAGCCTTCGTTATGCTGATAGGGCATCGTGCGCTGCTGACGGATGATCAGCACGGTGCCCACGATGAGGAGCAGGAGGAACACCACCTGCCAAAGGGTTTTCTTTTTCTTGACCATAAGTGTCAGAATTCGTAAATGATATTGAACGTTCCGCTGATGCGCGAGGAGCCTTGCTTGCCATAGCCTGGCACATACCACACATTGTCCATGAGGCCATTGTCGTAATGGACGCGGCGACGATAGCGCACAGTCCAACCGAGACGGAGGGGACCGGCTATCTTAGCGTCGACACCAGCAAGCACTTCCATCCAATGGTAGTTGGCCTTTATGCCATGGGCTGAGAACGGCGTCTCCCCTCCCCACACGGGGTCGGTGATGGGCGCATGGTCAATGTCGCACTTAAAATAGGTGCAGGCGTACCGCAAACCAGCATACACGCGGTTGTCGTCGTGCTTGTTCTTCATGATATTGAAGTCGACACCCAACTTGCCATAAGGCGCCGAGGTCTTATAGCTGTTCTGCGTAACATCGTCGGTATGGTCGGCCTCGCCATATCCCACCTCCACCACGGGGTAGTACTTATCCTTGAGGTTGACGCGAACACCCGCCTCATACTGGCCATAGGCCGACACGGCGCGTTGGATGGGGCCG
This sequence comes from Hallella sp., assembly GCF_037460745.1. NCBI lineage: Bacteria > Pseudomonadati > Bacteroidota > Bacteroidia > Bacteroidales > Prevotellaceae > Hallella > Hallella sp. The sequence goes on from NZ_JAXVAE010000102.1 coordinate 14,705, forward strand.
ATGAGGTCGACCATGACTTGCACGCCTCGAAAGAGGGGGATGGAGTCGTCGATCTGTTTCTGCCGCATCTTCTCCCACTCGGCCTTGCTGCGCGACGATTGTGCCTGCGCCACGGGGGCCGCCATGAGAAGGAGCAGACTAAAAACGATACTCCTTGAAATAAACGTAGAAATGCTTTTTAGTGGCATCATAGTTGACATCCTTGTTGTTGATGACAATGGAGTCGAGGGCGTGGCGCGTGTAGCGGACGCGCTGCAGGGTGTGGAAATAAGCCACCCCACAATCCACCGACTCGAAGTGCGGTTTGTTGGTCTTCTCCACCCAAATGGTGTCGATGAGCGAGTTGACCTGCAAATACAGCTCGTCGACGTCGTGCCCATAGCTCATCGGCAGCGAGAAGCTGTCGGTGTTGACCTGATGGTTGATGAGCACCGAGTCGTTGCCATCGGCACGCGAGGTGGAAATGGTGAGCGTATCGGTCAGCGTGCTGACGGGCCCCATGAGCTTGTAGTTGGCGTAGACGGAGTTGTTCAACGGACAGTCGACCGAAGAGCAAGCCGTCAGGGCCAAGCCCACGAACAACAGGAGCACGCTGCCCCATGCTTGCAGCCGACAGCCACGACGCGTCTTCATTGGCATGTAATGGTTAGTCATATCAGACGAACTTTGGGTCGAACACTCAGATGGTTTTCTCTATCTGATAGTCGTTGCGGTTGGGGCTCTGACGGCTGACGAGGTCGCCCAAGAAGCCGGCAAGGAACAACTGCATGCCCAGGATCATGCCCACCAGGAACACGAAGAACCAAGCCGACGAGGCCAACGGACCATAGACATGATTGCTCAGGTCGATGATCTTGCCCACACCCATGACGATAAGCGCCACAAAACTGATGAAGAACATGATGCTTCCGAGGAAACCAAAGAAATGCATGGGCTTCTTACCAAAATTGGTGAGGAACCAAAGGGTCAGCAAATCAAGGTAGCCATTGAAGAAGCGGTTGATGCCAAACTTCGACTTACCAAACTTGCGGGCCTGATGATGCACCACCTTCTCGCCAATGCGGTCGAAACCGGCGTTCTTGGCCAGATAGGGAATGTAACGGTGCATCTCACCGTAAACCTCGATGTTCTTCACCACTTCGCGGCGATAAGCCTTCAGGCCGCAGTTGAAATCGTGCAGGTTATGGATGCCCGAGATCTTACGCGCCGTGGCGTTGAAGAGCTTCGTGGGAAGGGTCTTGGTGAGCGGATCGTAGCGTTTCTGCTTGTAACCCGACACAAGGTCGTAATGATCTTCCATGATCATCTTGTAGAGACCGGGGATCTCGTCGGGCGAGTCCTGCAGGTCGGCGTCCATCGTGATGACCACATCGCCCTCCGCCTTCTCGAAACCGCAATAGAGAGCGGGGCTCTTTCCATAGTTTCTGCGAAACTTAATGCCTTTCACCTGTGGGTCCTTGGCCGACAGGCTCTCGATGACATCCCATGAATGGTCGGTGGAACCGTCGTTGACAAAAATGACTTCGTATGTGAAATGATTGGCCTTCATCACGCGCTGAATCCACGCATGCAGTTCGGGCAACGACTCTTCTTCGTTAAACAGGGGTACTACTACTGAAATATCCATATGTTATCGTTGTTTTTTCTTACAAAATAAGGCTACGGGAAGGCTCACCACCCACCCGATGAAGATGTTTTGCATCATGAACAAAAAAGCCAACTCGATGGGCGACAACTGTCCCATGAGGGTCAAGCCCTCCGTAATGTCAGTGGTTGGCATGCCGTTTTGCTTATACACCTCCGCAAGCAGGCCAGCCTGGTTCACAATGTTGGTCAGGAACAAGCCGTGGTCGAGGAAACGGAAATACACGTATTGCGCCAATGCAAAAATCATCGAGGCATAGAAAAAGGTGAGGCAACTGAAAACCAAGGCGCGACGGAACGAAATGGCGCCGTCCAAGGCTTCGTTGCGGAAACGCTGAAGAAGCCATCCCACCAAGAAGGGAGACGACATGGCTACCAGGCCACCCCAAGACGACTTGGGAACCAGCAATATGAGCGCAAAGCTGACAAGCCACGCCAACGAGAGGAACAAGCCACCCTGACGGGCGTATGCCTTCACCTGCACTATGGAAACAACATCTATCATAATTGGTGCAAAGGTACGCAAAAATCCCAATAATGCGAGCGTTTAACTACAAAAAGAAAACCACGCGAATGTTAATGCATCTTAAAAAACAGCGTACCTTTATGGGATATCAACAAAAAGTGTTACCTTTGCAATCGCTTTTCAGGAAGCATGGCAACATCGCTTCCTCTGAAGAACGAGAAATGGGCAAGTCTCTTACGGCCAGCTCCCTCGGAATCCCCCCAGGACGGGAACGTAGCAAGGGTACGAGGTTGTAGCGGCGCGATAAGAATCGCTTGCCCACCTTCGTTTTTATACCTTTCCCATTGGAAAGGACAAATATCAACCCGTCATTCTTTCGAACATCCTCAGCCAACAGGCGCACAGGCCACGTGCGTTTCGCCCAAGCGAACACAAACAACCGGTGGCTTCGACATAGACTACCAACGGTTACGGCGTGGAACAGGTGGCACCCCTACATGCGTCTACGCATATTCGCCCATTGTAGAGAGCATACAAAACATTCAACAACCCTCCCCCAATTTTAACACTTATTCTCGACGCACCCTAAGGGGAGACGCAAATATGCGATTCTCGCGCACTTTACATAACCACTTGTCACTCAATGGTTTGCAACATTCTAGAGTCATTAAACACGCCACTTTTCACATTCAACATGAAATAACACACATCAGCCTCTGCGAAAGGTATGCTTTCGCACTGCGATACATGGCCTTTCGCAACGCGACACATGGTCTTTGGTGTCTCGATACATGGTCTTTCGCCACGCGATAGATGCCTTTTCGCACTCGCGAAGCTCATGGCGACAGTCTTCTTCGCTCAAACGTGGCGTCCACAGGCTCTCTCACACCCAAAATCTCTGCACAACTTTTTAACCAAATATCACAACAACAGACATCCTGGCAGCCCTAAACGTTCTGGGCACAGAGGAACCTGGACAAGAGTAGGTCGCATAAGAAGAGCGCGTATTTGCTTGCCATGGCGATGGCGTCAGCAGATACGCGCTCTTCTAAGTTATATGGAATCTTTCAGATTGAACTAACCATTGATCGACATAAGGAACTCATTGTTGTCGCGAGCCGTGGCCAACGGGTCGTGGATGGTACGCATGGCCTCGATGGGGTTCATATCGGCAATGTAATTGCGGATGCCACGCATGCGCTGGAGCGTGATGTCGTCTTGCAACAGGTCGTCGCGACGCGTGCTCGAAGCCACCAAGTTGACAGCCGGGAACATACGCTTGTTAGACAATGAGCGGTCGAGTTGCAACTCCATGTTACCCGTTCCCTTGAACTCCTCGAAGATCACCTCGTCCATTTTTGAACCCGTGTCGATAAGGGCCGTGGCAATGATGGTGAGCGAACCGCCACCCTCAATGTTACGGGCCGCACCAAAGAAACGCTTGGGTTTCTGCAGGGCATTGGCGTCGACACCACCGGTAAGCACCTTACCACTGGCAGGGCTAACGGTATTGTAGGCACGAGCGAGACGGGTAATGGAGTCGAGGAAGATTACCACGTCGTGACCGCACTCAACCATTCGCTTGGCTTTCTCGAGCACAATGCCGGCAATCTTAATGTGACGCTCGGCAGGCTCATCGAACGTAGAGGCGATGACCTCGGCGTTGACCGTACGCGACATGTCGGTAACCTCCTCAGGGCGTTCGTCGATGAGGAGCATCATAAGGTATGCCTCAGGGTGGTTGGCGGCAATGGCGTTGGCTATGTTCTTCATCAAGATGGTCTTACCCGTCTTTGGCTGAGCCACGATGAGGGCGCGCTGTCCCTTACCGATGGGCGAGAACAGGTCGACAATGCGGGTCGACAAGTTGGTTGTGGCACGATCGCCGCAGAGATTAAACTTCTCCTCGGGGAAAAGCGGAGTGAGGTGCTCGAACGGCATGCGGTCGCGTATCTCGGCGGGATCGCGGCCGTTGATCTTGTCGATGCTGGTCAGGGGGAAATATTTCTCGCCCTCACGCGGTGGGCGCACATGACAAAGGATGGCGTCGCCAGTCTTCAGGCCATAACGCTTGACCTGGTTGTTAGCCACATAGATATCGTCGGGCGAAGAAAGGTAATTGTAATCGCTCGAACGAAGGAAGCCATAACCGTCAGGCATAATCTCGAGCACACCGTTGGCCGTGATGATGTCGGCGAAATCGTAGTCGGCCTCAGGCTCTGCCATTTGCTGACGCGTAGGAGCAGGAGCCTCCTCTTGCTGACGATATGAAGTGGTGGGGTTGTCGAACATGTCGTAGTTGGGCACAGCCCCCTGGTCCTCGATGGGGAGGTCCACCACAGGGATGAAATCGGTGCCATCACCGGGGTCGCCGCTCCACACACCGTCGTCGGATGGTTGCTGGGATGCGTCGGCACTCTCGTTGTGGGCCGGTACCTTGGCCTGCAACATGGCAATCTTATTGTCGTTGGCGCTCTTGTCCTCCTGAGAATCGCGATTGAGCGAATAAGCCTCCTCGGGAATGAAAGCGTCGCGGCTTTCGGAAGGTGAAGCCTCGGGCACTTGGTCGAAGTTGTGGGCCTGGGGAGCGTCAGCCATGGTGTTATCCTGTGATGTGTTCTGCTTGGCCTGTGCAATCAGCTCGAGCAACTCACGCTCGCGCTTGGTCTTGGGACCGCGGTGCTTAGGAAGCGAGGCCAACTCGGCCTCAAGCGACTGCACATCGAGAACGGGAGTTTCCTCCACCTCGCTCTTAAGAGTCTGGGGATCCTTGAAAAGGCCGGGCTGCTCGGCAGCGTTTCGTGCCTTCTTGGTATCGAAATTCTCGCCTGAATTGCCATTGACCGAATAAACCTTGTCGGGCTCGGTCTTAGCAATACGGATGCGCTTGCGCTTGGATGAAACCAAAGGGTTGTTCTTTCCCTCCTCTTCAGCCTGCTTGTCGAGAATGGCATAAATCATGTCATCACCCTCCTGTCCTTCACCGACAGGAACGCCAAGAGAGTTAGCAATATCCGCAAGTTCAGTGGAACTTTTAGATAATAAGTCGTCTTTGCTATACATATAGAGTATAATGAATGTGTTCCAGAATGAACGTGTTTCCAACGTGGAAACACAGAGCGTATGTATTACATTGCAAAGTTACAAAAAATCAGATAAAATATGATCAATGGCGAACACAAATTTTAGCCATTAACAAATATTAATACATAAGATCCATTGCAAAGAAAACGAGCTGACTCCATAGGAATCAGCTCGTTGATGAATATGCAATCTATTGATTACTTGTTGGTCTTGTCGAGATCAGCCTTCAGCTTAGCCAACACGTCGAGGTCGGCGAGTGAAGTACCGGCAGCGACATTGTTGATAGCGGGAGCCTCGCTCTGCTTGCGGGGAGCGTGACGGTGTGTCTTCACCACGTCGTCCTTCACATCCTCGAATGTGCGAGAGTGAGACAGGATGATGCGGCGTGTCTCCTTGGCGAACTCGATCACCTTGAAGGGCAGAACCTCACCCTGTTTGGCCTGGCTGCCATCCTCCTTCTGGAGGTGCTTAGGAGTAGCGAAGCCCTCACCACCCTCAGCGAGTGTGACAACAGCGCCCTTGTCCATCATCTCTGTGATAGTACCCTCGTGAACTGAGCCGGGAACATAAATCTTCTCGTACTTGTCCCAAGGATTCTCCTCGAGCTGCTTGTGGCCGAGGCTCAGACGACGGTTCTCCTTGTCGATCTCCAGAACGACAACGTCGATCATAGAACCAACAGTTGTAAACTCTGAAGGATGCTTCACCTTCTTGGTCCAGCTCAGGTCAGAGATGTGGATCAGACCGTCAACACCCTCCTCGAGCTCAACGAAGATACCGAAGTTGGTGAAGTTGCGAACCTTAGCGGTGTGCTTGCTGCCAACAGGATACTTGGTCTCGATGGTCTCCCACGGATCCTCCTTCAGCTGCTTGATACCCAGGCTCATCTTGCGCTCCTGGCGGTCGAGAGTCAGGATGACTGCCTCAACCTCGTCGCCAACGTGCAGGAACTCCTGTGCTGAACGCAGGTGCTGGCTCCAGCTCATCTCTGAGACGTGGATCAGACCCTCAACACCAGGCTGGATCTCAACGAAGGCACCGTAGTCGGCGATAACGACAACCTTACCCTTCACGTGGTCGCCAACCTTCAGGTTAGCGTCGAGGGCATCCCAAGGATGAGGAGTCAGCTGCTTCAGACCGAGAGCAATGCGCTTCTTCTCCTCATCGAAGTCGAGGATAACAACATTGATCTTCTGGTCGAGCTCAACAACCTCGTGGGGATCGCTAACGCGGCCCCAAGACAGGTCGGTGATGTGCACCAGTCCGTCGACGCCACCGAGGTCAACAAACACACCGTAAGAGGTGATGTTCTTGACGGTACCCTCGAGAACCTGACCCTTCTCCAAGTGAGAGATGATTTCCTTCTTCTGGGCCTCCAACTCGGCCTCGATGAGAGCCTTGTGAGAAACCACAACATTGCGGAACTCCTGGTTGATCTTCACAACCTTGAACTCCATGGTCTTGCCTACGAACACATCGTAGTCGCGTATGGGGTGAACATCAATCTGGCTGCCGGGCAGGAAGGCCTCGATGCCAAACACATCCACAATCATACCGCCCTTAGTGCGGCACTTGATGTAACCCTGGATAACCTCGTCGTTGTCGAGAGCCTCGTTGATCTTCTCCCAGCTCTTGCTCAGGCGAGCCTTCTTGTGAGAGAGAACGAGCTGACCCTTCTTGTCCTCCTGGTCCTCAACATAGACTTCCACCTTGTCGCCAACCTTCAGGTCGGGATTGTAGCGGAACTCAGAGGCGGGGATGATGCCATCGCTCTTGTAACCGATGTTGACAACAACCTCTTTCTTGTCGACAGAGATAACGGTACCCTCTACAACCTCATGCTCCTGAATCTTGTTGAGAGTCTCGTCGTAAGCCTTCTCCAGGTTTTCCTTGCTGGCAGCGCTCAGTGAGCCATTCTCGAACTCCTCCCAATTGAAGTCGTCCAATGGCTTAACGTTTTTGATGTCGTTCAAATTTGACATAAGTAAATAAATGTTTAATAATTAATAAAGTTAGACTTTATGTGAAATAGTCGGGTGCGGCCATACCACACCTTCGCAAATCGGGTGCAAAGGTACTTATTTGTAGTGGATTAGGCCGAATTACGCAAGAACTAATATTAGGCAATTATGGTTTTTTAACAGACTTGGAGGTTTTTAGTCCTCCTTTTTTCTTGCGATTGATGCCAAGCAGGTCGCGCCAGCCATTGAAATCGCGCTTCAGGATGAAGCCGATGCCTTGGGTATTGAGCGAGTTGCGGGTGAAATAACGGTCATTGGTCTGGTTGTAGACGCGCACGCTAAGGTTGCCATTAGGCATGATGAGATAGCGAATGTCGAAGTCGCCGATAAACGATGTGGTGGCATTGACATTGTCGCGATAGCCAAACTGGCCATTGATGAGCAGGCGGTTGTTGAGCATCCTACCACTGAGGAGGCCCTCGTACTCGGCGTTGTTCCACCCCTCGTCGCCCGTGGAGATATTAGCGCCAAAGTTCCAGTTGTTGTCGTTGATGACGGTACTCAACACATTGTTGATCTGCTGACTGAGCTGGCCGCTAAGAATGCTCTGCATGGCGAGGCTGGTTTGCTTCTCGCCATTGTTGGCACCCATGGCGTTATTGCTGCCTGGCGAGAGGAAACGGCCGACGGCCAGCAGGTAAAGCACCTGTTGGTTCATCTCTTCCTCACTGTTGATGATGCTGTAAATCATCTGCTTGGCATCGGTGCCTACGGTGGGCAGGTCCATACTGAAGTCGACCTTGGGCGAGGCGGGCGTTCCGGTGATATTCATCAAACAGTTCACACGGATGTTATTGCCCGAGAAACTGCGGCCCAACTGCAGGTCGGAGAGGCTTACGGAATTCAACTGGTATTGGGCTTTCAGGTTGAGATCGGCCTGGTACGGGTCGCCACCAAAAGCGATGAGGCCTCCCTGAAGGAAGTCGAAATCGCGCTTGATGATGTTTTGGATGGTCAGTTTGTAAACGCCATGGTCGATGAGATAGTTGCCATAAACATCCAGTCCACCTTTATTATAATAGAAGGCACGGATCACGCCTGAGCCGTTGAGCGAGATGTAATCGCCCGAGGCGTTGTCCATGATAACCTTCAACGTGGCGTCAGCTGTGGTGTTGATAAGGAAGTTGATATGGATGTTGGTGGGCATGTCGTAATCATCGTCATCATCGTTGGACGTCGAGTCTAAATGCAAATGATCGCTCGCCAACGACATCGTGTCGCGAGAGGCCCAATGGATAAACTCGCGCGAGGCGATGGCATCGGGATTGGAGACATTGTAGACGACCTGCGATCCTTTCTCGGGCGTGGCGTTGATGTCGATGATCACCTCGCCCGAGCGACCTTTCAGATGAACGTCGCCACTGGCGTACACCGTGCCATAGAACGCGCTGCCATCGCTGCCGTCCCAATCGTAGCCAAGCAGGTGATGGAGTTGCACGTCGAAGTCGTAGGTCAGGCGCGACAGGTGCTGGTGGTACAACGAGCCGTTGAACACGCCCACATTGCCATTGCGGTCGCGAAGGGTGTCGCCCGAGAAGCGAATTTCATTGACGAGGAAGTGGATGGTGTCGTTCTGAAGCTCGTAGGTGGTGTTGAGCGGCTTGATGTGCATGGTGCCATGGGCCACGGCATCGCCCGTGAGGTTGATTTTCTTCAGGTCGCCCCAAAGACGCAGGTCGCCATTGATGGTAATGTCGGCGTCGCCCATGAAACTGGAACAGAACGACTGCACGAAATCGCCACGAGTATCTTTGGCCAGGATGTCCAAATCGATATAATTGCGCTTGGGCGACACATAACCTCGTATGGTGGTGAGGCGCGTGTCGGTTACCCACAGGCCGCCGAGGGTGTCCACTGCCTGGGCGTCGATGTCGATTTGCTCTTCCTCTGGGTTCCAACCCACCTTGGCCATCAGGGTTCCCATATTGCCATCCTCAAACTGAAACCGATTGACACGAAGGTCGGCATGACCGCCCGCCCCATCAAACAAATGGGTGACGTAGGCCTGGCCCGACGCAAAGCCGCTGAACTCAACCGAGTGGAAGCCCACAAGGTCGAGAACGTACTCTACGTTCACATCCTTCAGATCAACGGTGATGGAATCGTCGCTGCCCTTGGAAGCCACGCCTGCCACCTTAACGTATTGGTGGCCACTGCTGACGGCCAAATCGTTGACCTCCAGGTGGTTCTTACTGTAAACAACACTTGCGGGATGAATGGTAAACAAGGTGTCGCCAATGGACAGCTCAGACTGGCGCATGTTGAAACGCGCCTCGGTGACTCCATGGTCGTTCTTGCCAAACTGAATCATGGAAAGCAAACGGCCCTTGAGACGATGGCGACGGGCGTGGTCGTCGAGCCGGATTTCGGTAGACAACTCGTCCTGCTCGGCCGTCGCGTTGACCTGCAAATCGGTTCCGATGCCATTAGAGCCCATCTGGATAGCCTTGACCTCAGCGCACAGGTTCTCATTAGGCGACGTAACGCTAACGTTCACTTGACGAAGATGGCGGTTGCCGTAAACGATATCAGGGGCATTAAGCTGTAAATCAACATATCGCGATTGGGACGACAAGGTGGCATTGAGGTCTATGGGGGCGTTGATCTCAATGGGCAATCCGAGCAAATGGCGCAGCCAATCGCCACGCGTAATTGACGCTTGGAGTGTAACGTTGTCGGAACGGACGGGGCGGTGGCGAAGTGGGGTGAACTTCTGGAGACTTGGCAACTGCGCCACGACAAGGTTCTCGAGATTTTGCAACAGGGAAGCGTAGTCGAACTTGCCCCGCACTTCACCATGGCCGAAGTCGCTATCGAAAGTAAGGAATCGCTCTGAGGCATTGGAACCCAAGGCCAACTCTAAGTTGTCCAAGCGATACTCCCCATCGGCCTTGGTGACATAGAAGTCGTTCACCTTGAGGTTTCCAGCAAGGGTCGAAAGCGAGCGACCACTGAAGTCGGCCGCCACACGGCCGCCGTAAACAGCGCCCGCTTGACTGTTTCCCGCAAAGTGCAAGGCTGTTGGGTTCACCTTGGTGACCACAGCCGTCAGATTGCCCGACGGACAACTCTTACTTCCGTTCCAAAAGCCTTGTACCACAGCGGCGACATTGGGGTCGTCGATGGCCACCTTACCCTCGGCTTGCCCTTGGTCGTAAGTGGCGTCGAGGGTGAGACCCTGGTACTTATATTGGTTCCAATCGAAGCGGCCAATATGCCCCTTGGCTACGTAACGCTTATGCGGAAGGTCGCCAGTGACATCCAGATTGGCGGCCAACAATCCCAAACGAGCGTCGTCGAGGATCTTGCCCACGTTTACACCGTCGGTTTCGAGATGGCCCTTAAACTTGTTGTCGACCATGGCAAACACAAGGTTGGCATCACCCTCAGAGGTGTGAAGTGTGCCTTGCGCCTTCACGTCACGCCCCACTCCACTTGCCTTGCCGCGATAGCTCACATCGCCCAAGCGCGGCACAAAGGCAGGAAGGCGCGACGAAAGCAGGCTCAGCAAGTTGTTGTTGACAGCGAAACGCTCAACAACAGCATTCCAACGGGGCTTGGTGTTCCACGACAATACGGAACCATGGGCACTCAAAGAGGCGTCGGCCGGAGCTGTCAACAACTTGGCGTGGGCCTCGTGGGCGATAATGGCGTCTAACCGATGGATGTTCAAACTATTGGAGGTTCCCGTAAAAGCGATGGAGAAAACCAAGGGTGTGGCATAGCGACCCAACGCCTTATCCAGAAACGCCATGTCGCGAGGACTGATGTAGGAAGTGTTGATCTTACCGTCGAAATGCAACGAACCAGACTCCAACTGCTTATTCCGCACACGATAGTTGGCAGTAATGCCGTCGGTCAACAGCTGGGATTGGGGCATGAGCAACTTGAAATCTTCCAAATGAGCATGACGGGTGTTGGCCACAACCTTGAACGAAAGACTCTTCAAACGGAAGCCTGAGCGCTCATTGAAGGCTATCTTCTTGACGTTAAGATTCAGAGAATCGTCGCGCAGGGCATTGAGAATAATATGGGAACTCAGGTCGCGAACGTGTAAATGGTGGGCATCGAGCGTAGCCTTACGAGGCACATTGAGCTGGTCGTAGCTCATCTCACCATGACGGATAATCAAACTGCTGATCTGTAAATCCAAGGGCTTGTGGGCCGTTGTGTCCTTCGACGCAAGCGAATCGATGACGTATTGAATATTAAGCGGCGAGTCGGCATTCGCACGATAAAGACGGGCCTTCATGCCAAACACCTGCGCCGACGTAATGGCAACTCGACCATACATGGCCTCCAGGTAATCCACCTTGACCGAAAGGCGGGTGGCCTTAAAAAAGGGAACACCCTTTTGGTCGACCAACGACACGTCGTCAACGATCAAGCGATTGAACAAGCCCACATCAACACGCCCCACAGAGACTGGGGTGCCCAACTTCGACGAAAGGGCCCGAGCCAAGCGATGAGCAATGAACGATTGAGCCATGGGGATATTTACCATGACGACAACGACCACGTACAAGCCTATCAAAGCCCATACAATCGTATTGATGAAATGTTTAACCCTTTTCAATCTTTATGCAAAGATAAAAAAATAAACTCATAATGGAAATAAAATCAGCAAAAATATCCTAAATGAATTAAATATTGTGTATATTTGCAGCTGATTTGGAAAGATGCAACACAACTGACCTATAAAAGTCAAGAAAAGTTGAAGTCCGCATACTATTATTGGATATCAATAAACAATTATATTCTATTTTATGGCAAATGTTATTAAGTTGCGTAAAGGCTTAGACATTAACCTAAAAGGAAGAGCCATCAAGAAAAAGGTAGAGTGCCAAGCCTCCAAAACGGTGGCCTTACGCCCTTCCGATTTCACAGGCATCATCCCCAAGGTTGTTGTCAGGGAAGGAGATCATGTCCTTGCTGGTGACGCCTTGTTTGTCAACAAACAATTTCCCGAGGTTAAGTTTGCCTCACCTGTGAGTGGAACAGTCAAGTCAATCTTGCGCGGAGAGCGCCGACGCGTCTTGAGCGTCAGCGTAGAAGCCGACGACAAGTTGGACTATCGAGACTTCGGTCAGCACGATGCCAGCAAGATGGACGGAAACGCCGTGAAGCAGTTGCTGCTTGAGGCCGGTCTGTTTGGTTACATCAACCAACTGCCGTATGCTATTTCCACAGATCCCTGCACTACTCCTAAGGGCATTTTCGTCTCGGCTCTGCGCGACATGCCGTTGGCCAACGACTTCGAGTATGAGCTGGAGGGCAACGAGGATGCGTTCCTGGCTGGCTTGAAGGCCCTGAACCGCATCGCAACAGTGCATCTGGGCGTGGGCGCCAAGCAAACGGCAAAAGCGCTGACAGAGGCCCAGGACATCGACCTCAACGTATTCGACGGTCCTTGTCCGGCTGGCAACGTGGGCGTGCAGATCAACCACATCGACCCGGTGAACCGTGGCGAGACGGTTTGGACGGTAGACCCCACATCAGTTATCTTTATCGGTCGCCTGTTCCTTACAGGCAAAGTGGACCTCCGCAAGACCATCGCTATTGCCGGAAGCCAAATCAAGGAACCAGCTTACGCCGACGTTTTGGTGGGAACCCAATTGGCCGACATCCTTAATGGCAAACTGGTTGCAACCGACCACGTGCGCATCATCAACGGCAATCCGCTGACCGGTGAGCGCGCTACGCTCAACGATTACTTAGGCGCCCACACATCTGAGGTGACAGCCATTCCCGAGGGCGACGACAAGGAGGAACTCTTAGGATGGATTCTGCCGAGAACGAAAGACTTCTCTGTGTCGCGCAGCTACTTCTCATGGCTGCAGGGCAAGAACCACGAGTATGACCTCGACGCACGTATCAAGGGTGGCGAGCGCCACATGATCATGAGCGGCGAGTACGACAAGGTGCTGCCAATGGACATCTATGCAGAGTTCCTCATCAAGGCCATTATCACCGGCGACATCGACAAGCAGGAGCAACTCGGCATCTACGAGGTAAGCCCTGAAGACTTCGCCGTGGCCGAATTTGTGGATTCCTCAAAGCTGGAGCTGCAGAAGATCGTCAGACAGGGTCTCGACATCCTGCGCAAGGAGAATGCTTAAGATAGGACAACACTTAGGTAATTAACACATAAAAACTATGAGTGGATTAAAGAAATATTTCGACCAAATAAAACCTCTCTTTGAAGAGGGCGGCAAATGGCACGCTTTCCAAAGCATATACGATGGCTTTGGCACATTCCTCTTCGTGCCCGAGACCACCTCGAAGAGCGGAGCGCACATCCATGACGCCATCGACTCCAAACGCATCATGAGTATGGTCGTCATCGCATTGATGCCGGCACTGCTGTTTGGCATGTACAACATTGGATACCAAAACGCACTGGCTGCAGGCAAGCTCGCCGAAACCAGCTTCATGGGCATGTTCGTCTTTGGACTCCTGGCCATTCTTCCCAAGATTCTTGTCAGCTACATCGTTGGTCTTGGCATTGAGTTCGCATGGGCACAATGGAAGCACGAGGAGATTCAGGAAGGTTACCTCGTTAGCGGAATCATCATTCCCCTGATTATCCCCGTCAACACACCGCTGTGGATGCTGGTGCTGGCCATTGCTTTCTCCGTTATCTTCGTTAAGGAGATCTGGGGCGGCACAGGTATGAACATCTTCAACGTGGCCGTTGCAGCCCGCATGTTCTTGTTCTTCTCTTACCCAAGCCAGATGACGGGCGACAAGGTATGGGTGGCACAGGATTCTATCTTCGGACTGGGCTACACACTGCCTGAGACATTCACAGAGGCCACACCGCTCGGACTCATCTCACAAGGCCTGAACAGCAACGCCACATTGTCTGATATGATCTTAGGCTTCATCCCTGGTTCTATCGGTGAGACATCGGTCGTTGCCATCGCTATAGGCGCCGTCATCCTCTTGTGGGCAGGCATTGCCAGTTGGAAGACCATGGCTTCGGTATTCCTGGGTGGTATCGCAATGGCCCTTCTGTTCACAGCAACGGGCTCAACACCCATCGCATGGTATGAGCACATTGTCCTGGGCGGTTTCTGCTTTGGAGCTGTCTTCATGGCAACCGATCCCGTCACCTCAGCTCGCACCGAGACAGGCAAGTGGATCTACGGCTTCCTCATTGGCGCCGTTGCCATCATCGTTCGAGTGATGAACCCTGGCTATCCCGAGGGTATGATGCTCGCCATCTTCTTCGGAAACATGTTTGCGCCGCTCATCGACCATTGCGTGGTGGAGGCCAATATTTCCAAACGCGCAAAGCGGGCAACCAATAAATAAGGAGTAAAAGCATGAAAACAAATTCCAATTCATACACGATTACGTATTCGGTAGTCCTTGTACTGATTGTCGCTTTCCTGTTGGCATTAACCTTCCAGGCACTCAAGCCTGCTCAAGACGCCAACGTTGCGCTCGACAAGCAGAAGCAAATCTTATACGCCCTCAATATCCGTGGCCTGAACAACGAGGCCGCAGCACAGAAGTATAAAGAGGTGGTTATCTCCGATGATATCATCGGTGAAGACGGCCAAGTGAAAGAGAGTGGCGAAGCTGGTGGAACCGAAAAGGGTTTCAAACTGAACTCTACCGACGCAAAGAATGGCAAACTGGCCGTGTTCGTCTGCAAGGTGGACGGCAAGACAAAATACGTCATTCCCGTTTACGGCATGGGCCTTTGGGGCGCCATCAACGGTTATATTGCCATCAACGATGACAAGGCAACGGTTTTCGGAGCCTACTTCAACCATGAGAGTGAGACCGCTGGTCTGGGATCGGCCATTAAGGACGACCAGGCATGGCAGGAGCAGTTCCAAGGCAAGCACCTGTTTGCTGGCGACAACCACACATCCATTGCCTTAGCTGTTGAAAAGAAGGTGGAAGATCCGTCGACGCAGGTCAACGCCGTCACGGGCGCCACCCTTACCTCTAATGGTGTCACTCAGATGCTTCAGGAAGGTCTGGGACAATACACTAAGTTCCTCAATGCAAAATAACATCAAACTTTAATCCTAAAAAGATGAGTTTATTAAGCAAACAAAACCGAGAGGTTCTCGGTAACCCGTTGAACCTCGACAACCCGATACTGGTGCAGGTGCTTGGCATCTGTTCAGCGCTTGCGGTCACCGCACAGCTCGAGCCAGCCATCGTTATGGGTCTTGCAGTGACCGTCATCACGGCATTTTCCAACGTGATCATCTCGGTCATTCGCAACACCATTCCTATGCGTATCCGTATCATTGTGCAGCTCGTTGTAGTTGCCGCCCTGGTTACCATCGTTAGCCAGATCTTAAAAGCATTCGCCTATGACGTGAGCGTTCAGCTCTCGGTGTACGTGGGTCTGATCATCACCAACTGTATCCTCATGGGTCGCCTTGAGGCTTTTGCCATGATGAACAAGCCTTGGCCAAGCTTCCTCGACGGTATTGGCAATGGCTTGGGTTACGCCTTGATCCTTGTGATTGTGGGCGGCCTGCGCGAGCTTTTGGGCCGCGGCAGCCTTCTGGGCTTCCAAATCATCCCCGATTGCTTCTACGATTTCGGCTACGCAAACAACGGCATGATGACCATGCCTGCCATGGCACTCATCCTGCTGGGTTGCGTTATTTGGGTTCATCGTGCATTCTTTTACAAAGAAGATAACAAATAATTATGGAACACCTCATTAGCTTGTTTTTCCGGTCCATCTTTGTGGACAACATGATATTTGCCTTCTTCCTCGGCATGTGCTCGTTCCTTGCCGTATCGAAGAACGTAAAGACATCATTCGGTCTCGGCTTGGCCGTTACCTTTGTGCTGGTGGTGACCGTACCGGTTGACTATCTGCTTCAGACGAAAGTGCTCGATCCACTGGGCCTGTCATATCTGAGTTTCATTCTCTTTATCGCTGTCATTGCTGGCATGGTGCAGATTGTAGAGATGGTTGTGGAGCGTTATTCGCCCTCTCTGTATGCCTCACTGGGTATCTTCCTGCCGTTGATCGCTGTGAACTGCGCCATCATGGGTGCCTCTCTGTTCATGCAGCAGCGCATCAACCTTGATCCGAGCAACACGCAGTACATCGGCTCCGTCTGGGATGCCATCGTATATGCCTTCGGCTCAGGAATTGGTTGGGTGCTCGCCATCACATCAATGGGTGCTATCCGCGAGAAGATGCAGTACGGCGATGTTCCCCAGCCCTTGCGCGGACTTGGCATCACCTTCATCACCGTAGGACTTATGGCCATGGCCATGATGTGCTTTTCAGGACTTAAAATTTAAAGATCATGGATTTCAGTTTCATCATCAATAGCGTAGGAGTGTTCCTTGCAGTGATACTCCTTTTGGTCATCATTCTCTTGGTGGCCAAGAAATACTTAAGCCCGAGCGGCAATGTCACCATTACCATCAACGACACAAAGACCCTGAATGTGCCTCAAGGCGATTCGCTTATGACCACACTCAACGCCAACGGCATCTTCCTCCCCTCCGCTTGCGGTGGTAAGGCCAGTTGCGGCCAGTGTAAGGTTCAGGTGCTCGAGGGCGGCGGTGAGATTCTCGATTCAGAGCGTCCCCACTTCACTCGCAAGCAGATCAAGGAGCATTGGCGTCTCGGATGCCAGACCAAGGTCAAAGGCGACTTCAAGATCAAGATCGACGAGTCGATCATGGGCGTTAAGGAATGGGAGTGCACCGTCATTAGCAACAAGAACGTGTCGAGCTTCATCAAGGAGTTCAAGGTGGCTCTTCCCCCGGGTGAGCACATGGACTTCGTTCCTGGATCATACGCCCAGATCAAGATTCCAGCATACGACTGCATCGACTACGACAAGGATTTCGACAAGTCGCTGATTGGCGAAGACTATATCGGCGCATGGGAGAAATTCAACATTCTCTCGCTGAAGGCCCACAACCCCGTTCCCACGATACGCGCCTACTCTATGGCCAACTATCCCGCTGAGGGCGACATCATTACCCTTACCGTGCGTATTGCAACCACTCCGTTCCTGCCGCGTCCGCAGGTTGGCTTCCAAAACGTACCTACAGGTATTGGCTCAAGTTACATCTTCAGCCTGAAGCCCGGCGACAAGGTAATGATGAGTGGTCCTTATGGAGATTTCCATCCCCATTTCGACTCTAAGAAGGAGATGATTTGGATTGGTGGAGGAGCAGGTATGGCTCCGCTCCGCTCGCAGATCATGCACATGACGAAGACCCTGCATTGCACCGACCGTGAGCTCCACTTCTTCTATGGTGCCCGTAGCCTGAATGAAGCCTTCTTCATGGAGGATTTCTGGGAGCTTGAGAAGCAATTCCCCAACTTCCATCTCCACCTCTCATTGGACCGTCCCGATCCCGTCGCTGACGCAGCCGGCGTGAAATACTATGCAGGCTTCGCGGTTAACTGCGTACGCGACACCTACCTGAAGGATCACGAGGCACCTGAGGACTGCGAGTACTACCTTTGCGGACCTCCCATGCTTATCAAGACCGTAACCGACTATCTCGATAGCCTGGGTGTCGATCCGGAAAGCATTATGTACGACAATTTTGGTTAATACAAACAAACCGAAATAAACTTATAGCAAACATTAACAAAGCCGCTGATTTTCAGCGGCTTTGTTGCGTTTATAGGGGTTAAGTATCTGTGGGTTGCTATAGGCTTTGGGGGTCATTAAAGCAAGGAGAGACAAGAAAAATGCTGGTGGCTCGCTCAAATATGAGCGAGAAGATTCTGTTTCGGACGAGATGCAAAGACCATAAGAGTATACAACCAAGCAAAAAGATGATAAGGGCAAGGTTGGTAAGCGAAACAAGAGCGAAAAAGAGAGAACAAGAATGAAAAAGAGCGAAAAAAGCTGGATAGTAATATTTGGTAAGACGCTATCTAACTTGCATAATATCAGGAGTATTCTACGAGAAAATGGAAATTTCAAGACCACGCGTCTTGACATAAATCAAAAAATAACAAACAATCCCTTCTTCAACACAATAAAAGGTGTTATTTTAGAACAAACGGTAGCCCCTGTTCAAAAAAATGTCGTACTTTTGCAAATGGATAACTTGATAATCAGAAAGTTATTTTAAAGAGAGCATTAAATTTACTTAATCATGACAGAGAAGAAGACTACAAGTAAGGCAGCCGCAACAAAGGCAACTGCAACAAAAACAACAGCAGCAAAGAAGACTACAGTAAAGAAGACCACTAAGAAGGCTACGGTATTCGTAGACGCTGACAATGCTGGTTTCCGAGCTGGTGATGTTTACAATGCACTTGCAGCAGCTGGAGAGGCTCAGAGCGTTGAGGAGCTCGTCAAGACCACTGGTAAGACAGAGACCGAGATTCTGCTGGGTATAGGATGGTTGCTCAAGGAGGGCAAAGTGAAAGGTGCTGAGGGTAAGGTTGTACTTGCCTAATCGTATAAAAAGCCATAAAAGAGCCGCAGCTCATAAGCGTGAGTTGCGGCTCTTTTTTATTCTAATTCAGACATTAGACCCAACTTGGTTATACAATTTGCCATTCACGACGCCATCCCATTCCGCAAGGCCATTCTTTCGGCATGTAACATTCTGCACCGTTTCGGTCCAATACGCCACACCATCAGCATGGCTATAGCAAACGGCAGCAAGCGAAGCATCGCCAAACAGAAAATAAAATAACCACAAGCGGTTTATTTATGAGAGAAGAGATCCTTAAAATCCTCGCTGAAGCTGGACCTGAGGGCTTGCGCGTTCGCAAGATCATCCTTCATGTCTATAATTCTCAAAACGACCTATTCAACAAGGTTAGTTTGGAGGAGGTGAAGCGTCGCGTGTTGCTCTTTCTCCAACAAAACAGTCGCTATTCCCAAGACCTCTTAGACCATCCCTCGTGGGGAACCTATCGTTTGAACCCCAAAAGCATCAAGGCTCAAACCACCCAATTGTCATTTCTTCCTACGGAGGACGATTGTCCTGACGTTGCCCAACAGAAGCCGGCCAAGCAAACTGGGCCGACGCTGTTCGACAACATCAATTCATAACCTCCCAACCATGGTTCGATTGGGCGCCATTGCCTCATCTACCAGTTACGCTTTTACAAGATCAAGGCAAAAGGCTCGACTACTATTAGAGGAGCCCCTTGCATTAGCGACCCATCATCGCCCCTCGTCTCATACCAAGCACCTGTAGCAGAATGGCATATCAGATGAAGAGCAAGCCTATTCTGAACACCAAGGCCGACACCACCCAGGCCGTGAGCGTGGTGTAAGCAGCTGCGAAAAGCGCCCACTTCCACGATCCCGTCTCGCCCTTGATGGCCGCTATGGTAGCCAAACAGGGGAAATAAAGCAACACAAAGAGCAGGAAGCAGAAAGCCGTCAGCGTAGCCACAGCCTCCACACGCCCATCCGAAGGTGCCAAACCATGCATCTGAGCCACATCGCCCACCATGAGCGTGTGCAGTTTTTCGTATCGGCTCTCGCCTTGGCCCGCCTCCGAATCGTCGGCCAGGCTCTCGTCGTTGGCATAAAGCACGCCCATCGTGGAAGCCACAATCTCCTTAGCACCCACACCAGCAAGCAGTCCGACATCCATCTTCCAACTGAATCCTTGGAGTTCGAACACAGGCTCCACGGTCTGTCCAATACGTCCGATATAGCTTTGCTCCTGCTGCTGTTGCTCGGTGAGCGCCTCGTTGTGGGGGAAGTAGCCCAAGGCCCACACAATGATGGTCGACACCAGGATGATTCCTCCCATTTTCTTGAGATACTGCTTGCCCTTCTCCCACGTGTGTCGGCTCACAGCCTTGGCCGTGGGGAAACGGTAAGGCGGCAATTCCATAACAAACGGTGTGTCCTCGCCTTTCATCATAAACTTCGTAAAGACCTTACTCATCACCACCGCCATAGCGATGCCAATCAGGTAAAGCGCCGTCATGATAACCCATTGCATTTTCAGGGAGAAGAACGTTCCGATAACCATTATATAAATAGGTATGCGCGCCTCACAGCTCATGAACGGCAGCACCAACATCGTTACGATGCGCGAGCGACGGCTCTCAATGGTGCGCGTGGCCATCACCGCTGGCACATTACATCCAAAGCCCATGATGAGCGGGATGAACGATTTGCCATGCAGTCCCATCTTATGCATGAGCTTATCCATGATAAATGCCGCACGCGACATGTATCCACTGTCTTCCATAAACGAGATGAAGAAGTAGAGAATCAGAATCTGTGGCAGGAACACGATAACGGCTCCCACTCCACCAATGACGCCATCCACCAGCATATCCTTCACAGGTCCATCGGGCATGTAGGTTCCCACGAGTTCGCCCAGCAGCCCCACACCCTGGTCGATCCAGTCCATAGGATAAGCGCCCAGGTTGAACGTCACAAAGAACATCAACGCCAAAAGGGCTATGAAGATGGGGAATCCCACGAACCGATTGGTAAGAATCCTATCCAACAGGTGCGTAAGCTGATAGGTGTCCTTTCCTTTTCCCGTGGTATAGCCGGCTTCGGCAAGGGCGCCATGTATAAAGCCATACTTGGCATCCATGATTGCCGTTTCCGAATCTTCCTTCGTTTCCTCCTTCACACGCTTGGCCGCCTCGTCGCGATGTTTCAGAATCTCATCAGCGTCGGGGAACGTCCTAACCAGCTGCTCCACCTCCTTGTCGTTCTCAAGCAGTTTGATGGCCAGGTAGCGCGTAGAGTAGCGCTCGCGCAATCCGCGCTCCTTCTTCAGGTGATCTTGTATCTCGGCAATGCCGTGCTCTATCTCATGGCCATGCTTGATGTGGATGTGGCGGAAGTGGGCGTCGGCATCCTCCATAGCCTCATACACCTCAATCACCTTATGGAAGAGTTCCTTCACACCGCGCCCCGTGGTGAACACCGTGGGCTGCATGGGCACACCAAAGAGGCTCGACAGGGCATCGAGGTTGATGTTGTCGCCTCGTTGCTCCGTCTCGTCAAACATATTGAGGGCCACCACCATACGAATGTGCATATCGATGAGCTGGGTGGTCAGGTAGAGATTGCGCTCGAGGTTCGAAGCGTCGATCACATTAACCACCACATCGGGGGTCTTCTCAACCAACTGCTTGCGAACATACAGTTCCTCGGGCGAATAGGCCGATAACGAATAGGTGCCGGGAAGGTCAACGAGATTAAACTCGTAACCCTCAAACGTGGCGTGTCCCTCCTTCGCGTCGACGGTCACACCGCTGTAGTTGCCCACGCGCTCATGGGCGCCACTGGCAAAGTTGAACAATGAGGTCTTGCCACAGTTGGGGTTTCCCACCAGCGCCACATTGATCACCTTATGTCGCTTATCAGCCTCGTCGGCCAACTGGGCGTCGGTAATGGCCACGTCGTCGGGATCGTTCGCCCCCACCACGGTGCGCAGTTGGTCGGCGTCCTCCAGCCTATCTTGTTGTCTTATCTGCCGTGCCTCGTGCTCGGTTACCACCTCAATCATGTCGGCCTCCGAGTGGCGCAAACTAACCTCATAACCCATGATACGGTATTTCACGGGGTCCTTGAATGGGGCGTTGAGCAACACCTCCACGGTCTTGCCTTTGATAAAGCCCATTTCCACCACACGTTTGCGAAATCCGCCATGCCCCATCACCTTGACGATGATGCCTGTTTGGCCTGTATGCAACTCTGATAATTTCATTTTGCGTATTGCTTAAAAATCGCTGCAAAAGTACAAATATAAATTGGCAAAGAGTAAGCAATGGTGATTTTTTACCATACATATACCTACTAATAGGTATGGCGCGAAACAAATGGCGCATCACAATACCTAAAAGAGAGAAAGGACGCTGCGGCTTATCGGCTTACTTGCGGCTATCGCTCTGCTCCTTGTCGTGCTGACGCATGCCTCTGCCTGGGCGTGGATAGATTTAACAAAAATCACAACAATCTACATAGGAATCTACACTGTTTTTTGAAACCATCTCGCCTTCGGCCGCAAATACGCGATTCTCAGCACACTTTCGCAACCAACTGACAATCAATGCTTTATCACAAAAACTCATCTTCTTTCATTTCGCGCGTCACTTTACACCATGCAAAACATGCCTAATCGCAATGCGATACATGGTCTTTCGACGCTCGAAACATGCTTAACCGCAATGCGATACATGGTCTTTCGAGACGCCAAACATGGCTTATTGTGAACGCAAAGCTTCGTTTCGTCGTTCCAAACGCACAAAAAGGGGCGTTTGGCTCTCTATTTCACGCGATAATCCGAACCAACTTAATGACCCAAATTCCCAACAAATTGTCTAAGGCCCCATCTGTCCAGAGAAGGCCCTCGATACAACATCTCACTGAAAGGCGAACGCACAATAAAACCCGAAGTTCATGTCCTTAAATGGTGACATCAGCCATATCGCCCTCAAACGTTTAACATAAGATAACGTTTTTAACCATAGTGGTAACTATTCAGCGAAAGGGCATGGCGGGGTATCAAGCCTCAAATAAGGCTTG
>NZ_JAXVAE010000103.1:0-25917 GCF_037460745.1 Hallella sp.
AACAGCAAAAAAACTTCAAGTTTTTCTTGCGTAGAAACATAGAATGCACACCCTCTTGTTGTTTTTCCTCCTTGGGCCGATGGCCGTCTGCTATCTTTTTTCTTAAGAAACATTAAAGCCCTTTTACTTTTTCGTTCCCCAATCGTCAATTTAATTATCAGACGTCAAACGTTTGATGACAATTGATTTTATAACCTTTTAAGACAAGCAACTTTATGAAAAGATCAATCAGAATGATGCTGGTTGCCCTTAGCAGCATTGTGTTGTGTAGCGCCACGGCTTGCGCCGACAACGACAAGCCCATTGATGTAAGCAATCTTCCAGCCAAGGCACAGACCACACTCACCACGCACTTCAACAAGCAAAAGGTGGTGCTCGCCACCATAGAGGCCGGCATTGTAAACAAGAGTTACGACGTGGTGTTGCAGAATGGCACCAAGCTCGAGTTTGACAAGAAGGGCAACCTCACCGAGGTGGATTGCAAGCAGGGAACCGTTCCCGCCAACCTCATCCCCCAGCCCATCCAAAGCTATTTGCAGGCCACCTACCCCGGCCAATCTGTCAAGAAGATTGAGATAGACCGAAACGAGTACGAGGTGGAGCTGGCCAACGGCTTGGACATCACCTTCAACAAGCATTTCAAGGTTATCGACATCGATTAGCCATCGGTCACGACCGATTAAACCCAAAGCGGTCATTAGAATATTATTCTGAAATCCACCTGTTTCGGTCTAATGACCGATTGGGGAAAGAAAAGGGGCGAAGCCTTTGCGATAATCCGCAAAACGCTTCGCCCCTTAGGGTTAGGGTGTGTTGATGGGCGCTACTTCATCTTCATGCCCATGGTGTACATAATGAAGCCGTAGATGTCGGCCGTCTCCTCCATCACCTTCGAGAGCGGCTTGCCACCGCCGTGGCCCGCCTTGCTGTCGATGCGGATGAGCACGGGAGCCTGACCGGCCTGGCACTCCTGCAAGCGGGCAGCAAACTTAAACGAGTGGGCGGGAACCACACGGTCGTCGTGGTCGGCTGTGCAAACCATGGTGGCAGGATACTTCACACCCTCCTTCAGCGCGTGAAGGGGCGAGTAAGCCTTCAGGTACTCGAACATCTCCTTGCTGTCGGCGCTGGTGCCATAGTCGGGCGCCCAGTTCCAGCCGATGGTGAACTTGTGGTAGCGCAACATGTCCATCACGCCCACCTCGGGAATACAAACCTTGTAGAGGTCGGGGCGCTGGGTCATGCAGGCACCCACCAACAGGCCACCGTTGCTGCCGCCCATGATGGCGAGGTGCTGGTTGTCGGTATACTTGTTGCTGATGAGCCACTCGGCTGCTGAGATGAAATCGTCGAACACGTTCTGCTTCTGCAACTTGGTTCCGGCCAGGTGCCAGTCCTCACCATACTCGCCACCACCGCGCAACACCACATAGGCGTAGACGCCGCCATTCTCGAGGAACGGAATGCGCATGGCCGAGAACGAGGGAGGATAGGTAATGTTGAAGCCGCCGTAGCCATACATCAGCACGGGGTTCTTGCCGTTGAGCTTCATGCCCTTCTTATAAGTGAGGAACATCGGGATGCGGGTGCCGTCCTTGCTGGTGTAGTAGACCATCTCGGAGGTATAGTCGCTCAGTTTGAAGCTAACCTTCGGTGCGCTCATCACCGTGCTCTTGCCCGTGGCCAAGTCATACTGGTAGGTGGTTGAGGGAACGGTGTACGAGGTGTAGCTGTAGAACAGCTCCTTGCGCTCGCGCTTGCCCGAGAAGCTGGCGCTACCCACGCCCGGCAGTTGGATGTCGCCGATCTTCTTGCCGCTGATATTATAAAGGTAAGCCTGCGAGCAGTTGTCTTTCTTATAGGTGAGCACCATCTTGTCGCCATCCACAAACGTCACGTTGTCGAGCACGGCGTCGCTCTCGGGCACCAGTTCCTTCCAATCGTTGTAGCCCGGCTTGTTGATGTCGGCCACCATCATGCGATACTTGGGAGCGCCGGCATTGGTCATCATGTAAATCTTATCGCCAATGATCTCCACAGGCGAATAGTTCTTGCTACAATCGCCCGTCATCTGTATGAACTGCGAGTTGGGCACACGTAGGTTTCGCACGTAGATGTTGATGCCTTGGTCCATTCCCGTCTCGTAAAGGAACATCATCGTCTCCTCCTCGTTCACCGACACGCTATAGAAACGCAAGGGATAGGCGGGGTTCTGGTAGAAGAGCACATCCTGGCTCTGCGGGGTTCCCATCTTGTGGTAGTAGACCTTCTGCACCTCGTTCTTGGCCGAGGTCTCCTTGCCCTTCTCGGGGGC
This sequence comes from Hallella sp., assembly GCF_037460745.1. Taxonomy (NCBI): domain Bacteria; kingdom Pseudomonadati; phylum Bacteroidota; class Bacteroidia; order Bacteroidales; family Prevotellaceae; genus Hallella; species Hallella sp. Next base: position 2,315 of record NZ_JAXVAE010000103.1, read on the forward strand.
GTCGTAGGCGCTATAGTAGAAACCGCCATCATACCAGCTCACACCAGTGAACTTAGCCCACACGATGTGGTCGGAGAGCATCTTGCCGGTGCTCACGTCCATGACGTAAATTTCCTCCCAATCGCTTCCGCTGCGTGAGATGACGTAGGCGAAATACTTGCCGTCGTTGGAGAACGAGATATCCTTCAGGGCCACCGTACCGTCGTCGCTCAACTTATTGGGGTCGAGGAACACACGCTGCGCACCGCCTAAGGCGTCCATCTGATAGAGCACGGCTTGGTTCTGCATGCCGTTGTTCTTGTAGACATACCACTTTCCGTTCTTCTCGAAAGGCGTGTAAACCTTCTCATAGTTGACCACTTGCTTCAGGCGCTTCAGATATTTGGCGCGCTGCGGCACCTTTGCCAAATAGGCGTTGGTCACCTGGTTCTCAGCCTCCACCCATGCCGCCGTGGCCGCACAAGTGTCGTCCTCCAAGGGGCGGAACGGGTCGGCCACCTTAACTCCAAAATACTCGTCGACCGTAGCGTCCTTCGGAGCCGTGGGATACTTGATCGACTGTCCATTCGCCGCCAAGGCCGAAGCCGCCAAGGCCGAAGTGATCAGAAGTGTCTTCATTTGCATATAATTATAGATTAATAAGTTGGGACAACAGTATGACGTCATCGTCTGCTTTTCCTTAGGGAACACGCGTTCAAATGGCCGAGTGCAGCCTATCTTATGCAAAGATAGTGCAAACGAGCGCCATGAGAACTTGTTCTCAAATGGCCGAGTGCAGCCTATCTTATGCAAAGATATAAAATATTACGCTTCGTCAACGTTTGCGAGGCGCAAAATTATGCACGACAACTAAAAATCTTTCGCAAAAACCACTGTGTGTGCAAACAAATGCAACAACATAACACTTTTGTAACCCAAAGGACCAATTATTACACCTATAAATAGACAGAATGACACGTTAGCATTTGGCATTTCCTAAAATATTTCGTAGATTTGCAATCTAATTTGCCAACAACAATAACAGACGACAAAAATGAAAGACTTTATCAAATCGGTTAGCGCCACCATCGTGGGTCTGCTGGCCTTCACCGTCATCGTAGGAGTCATCTGCCTCATGAGCCTCGTGGGCATGATAGCTTCATCACAGTCGACCCAACGAGTGGCCGACAACTCTGTACTCGTCATCAAGCTCGACGGAGCCCTTCAGGAGCGCGCCGAGGACAACCTATACGCCACACTCAGTGGCACCTCAACAAAGGGATTGCAAGAAACACTCGAAGCCATCACCAAAGCCAAGAACAGCGACGAGGTGAAGGGCATCTACCTCGAAGCCGGTTCCTATGGGGCCGACATGGCACAGATGCAGGAGCTACGCGACGCGCTGGCCGACTTCAAGACGGCCAAGAAATGGATTGTGGCCTACGGCGAGGAGTACTCGCTCGGCGCCTACTATGTGGCGTCGGTGGCCGACAAGATCTACCTCAACCCACAAGGCACCATATCATGGCAGGGCATGGGCGGACAGATGATGTTTGTAAAAGACGCCCTCGCCAAGATCGGCGTGAAGATGGTTCCGTTCAAATGCGGCAAGTATAAGAGCGCCACGGAGATGTTTACCGAGGACAAGATGAGCGAGCCCAGTCGCGAACAGACGGAACGCTACCTCGGCGGATGGTGGCAAACGGTGTGCCAAGCCGTGTCGAAGAGCCGCGCCATCAACGCCGACTCGCTGCAGGCGTATGCCGATCGCGTCATCTCGTTGGAAGACCCAAAGAACTTCATACGTTACAAAATGGTCGACGGACTGCTCTATAACGACCAAGTGAAGAACGTGGTGCGCAGTCGCCTCAAATTAGAAAAGACCGACGAAGTGCCGCAGGTCTCTGTGGCCGACATGACCAACGCGCCCGCCGAGAAGAAGGGCGACGAGATAGCCGTCTACTATGCCTGGGGCGACATCGTGCAGGAACGTCCCTCACAGGATGCGTTCTCCAACAGCCATCTCATCGTGGGACGCGAGATGTGCGCCGACCTCGACGACCTCGACGACGACGACAATGTGAAGGCGGTGGTTATCCGCATCAACTCGGGCGGTGGTTCGGCATACGCCTCCGAGCAGATATGGCATCAGATAGAAGCCCTGCGCACCAAGAAGCCCGTGGTGATCTCCATGGGCGGAGCGGCTGCATCGGGTGGCTATTACATCAGTGCGGCAGCCGATTACATCGTAGCCGAGCCCACTACCATCACAGGCTCCATCGGTATCTTCGGCCTGACGCTCGACCAGTCGCAACTGCTCACCGAGAAGCTCGGCCTGCGTTACGACGAGGTGAAGACCAACCGCAACGCCACCATGGGCGGCATGATGAAACCCATGACCGCCGAGCAAATGGCGCTCATGCAAGCCAGCGTAAACCGTGGCTACAAGCTCTTCAAGAGCAGAGTGGCACGTGGACGTCGCATGAACATGCAACAGGTGGAGGAGCGCGCACAAGGCCATGTGTTCCTGGGATCCGACGCCCTCAAGCTCCGTCTCGTCGATGAGTTGGGCGGACTCGATAAGGCGGTGGCCAAGGCGGCCAAACTGGCCAAGCTCGACGAGTATCACACCCTGCCCTATCCCGCTCCCGCCGACATGATGACGCAGTTGCTCAACTTCAACAATAACAAGGGCACGGCGCTCGACGAGCAGTTGCGACTGACGCTGGGCATCTTCTACGAGCCCATTCGTATGTTGCGCACCGTGCAATCGCTCGACCCCATGCAGGCTCGATGCCCATTTATCATTACCAATTTCTGAACATCACACCATGGAAGGTGACCTCATTAAAATCAACGACTGGCTGTTGCCGCTGAGTTGGCTCTACGGCGTGGGCGTGGGGGTGCGCAACCACCTCTTCGACCTCGGCGTGCTGCCTCAGCAAGAGTTCTCCATACCCGTCATCGACGTGGGAAACATCACCGTCGGCGGATCAGGCAAGACGCCACATGTGGAGTATCTTATCCGTCTGCTGCACGACAAGATGAAGGTGGGAGTGCTCTCGCGGGGCTACAAGCGAAAGAGCCGCGGCTACGTGCTTGCCGACAACGACACGCCTATGCGCACCATCGGCGACGAGCCGTTCCAAATGAAACGCAAGTTTCCCGACGTATATGTGGCGGTCGACAAGAACCGACGCGAGGGCATTCAACGGCTCACCGACGACGAGGCGACAAGCGACGTGGACGTTATTCTGCTCGACGACGCCTACCAACACCGCTACGTCAAGCCCGGCATCAACATCCTGCTGGTCGACTATCACCGACTCATCATCTACGATAAGTTGTTGCCCGCCGGCCGACTGCGTGAGCCCATGAAAGGCAAGAACCGAGCCGACATAGTGATTGTCACCAAGTGTCCGAAAGACCTGAAGCCCATGGAGTTTCGCGTGCTCACCAAGGCCCTCGACCTCTTTCCCTATCAGGCACTCTTCTTCACGCGCATCGACTACGACGAGTTGGCACCCGTCTTCCCCGAAGCGGTAAGCCTTCCCACATTATCGTCGGCCAACACGCTGTTGCTTACAGGCATCGCCTCACCCCGACAGATGGAGCTCGACCTCAAGGACCGCTGCCGATCCATCACCCCCATGTCCTTCGGCGACCACCACCAGTTCACCGAGAAAGATGCGGCGCGCATCAACCAAGCCTTCGCCAACTTGCCCGAGCCACGCCTCATCATCACCACAGAGAAAGACGCCACGCGCCTCTTGAGCACCAATGGCCTGAGCCTGGAGGTGAAGAAAGCGCTCTATGCGCTGCCCATACGCATACGGTTCATGCTCGACCAAGAAGAAAACTTCAACCACAAAATAATCAGCTATGTACACAAGAATTCAAGAAACAGCATCCTGGCTAAGAGAAAAGATGACGGCAAGCCCAAAGACAGCCATCATTCTGGGAACAGGCCTGGGACAATTAGCTTCCGAGATAACTGATACCACCGAGATACCTTACAAGGACATACCCAACTTCCCCGTGTCGACCGTTGAGGGCCACGCAGGCAAACTCATCTTCGGCAAGCTGGGAGGCAAAGACATCATGGCCATGGAGGGACGCTTCCATTTCTACGAGGGCTACTCCATGAAGGAAGTAACGTTCCCCGTGCGTGTCATGTATGAGCTCGGCATCAAGACGCTCTTTGTGAGCAACGCCGCCGGAGGCATGAACCCGGAGTTCCACATCGGCGACCTCATGGTCATCACCGACCACCTCAACCTCTTCCCCGAGCATCCGCTGCGCGGAAAGAACATTCCCACCGGGCCACGCTTCCCCGACATGCATGAGCCTTACGACCATGAGCTCATCGCCATGGCCGACCAGATTGCCGAGGAGAAAGGCATCACCTTGCGCCACGGTGTGTATGCCGGCGTACAAGGCCCCACGTTTGAAACACCCGCCGAGTACCGTATGTTCCGCATCATGGGTGGCGACGCCGTGGGCATGTCGACCGTACCGGAGGTCATCGTGGCGCGCCACTGTAGCATCCGCGTGTTCGGCGTGAGCATCATCACCGACCTCGGAGGCTTCGACAACCCTGTGGAAGTGAGCCACGAAGAGGTGCAACAGGCAGCCGCGACAGCACAGCCGAAGATGACAACCATCATGCGCGAGATCATCGCTCGCTCATAAATTACGCAAACATCAATCATGGAAATATCCAAGCTCGGAGAGTTCGGCCTCATCGACCGACTCACCAAAGACATCCAACTTAAGAACAACAGTTCTCTTTACGGAGTGGGCGACGACTGCGCCGTGATGCATTACCCCGACACAGAGGTGCTCACCACATCCGACATGCTCATGGAGGGCGTGCATTTCGACCTCACCTACGTGTCGCTCATGCAACTGGGCTATAAGGCGGCGATGGAGAACATATCCGACATCTTCGCCATGAACGGCACCCCACGCCAGATGATCGTGTCGATCGCCATCGACAAGCGCTTCAACGTGGAGGGCATGGAGCAGTTTTACACAGGCCTGAAGAAGGCCTGCGACAAGTGGAACATCGACATCGTGGGCGGCGACACCACATCATCGCTTACAGGATTGGCCATCAGCATCACCTGCATAGGCGACGCTAAGAAGGACGACATCGTGTATCGCAACGGCGCGAAAGAGACCGATCTCATTTGCGTGAGCGGCGACCTGGGTGCGGCTTACATGGGCCTGCAGTTGCTCGAACGCGAGAAAACTGTTTATTATCAGCAACTCGACGACATCAACCGCAAGATTTCCGAGGCCAAGAAAGCGGGCAACGACGCCCTCGTGAAGCACCTGCGCGAGCAGGGTGCGAAGACCGCCGACTTCCAGCCCGACTTCGCTGGGCGCGAGTATCTGCTCGAAAGGCAGTTGCAGCCCGAGGCCCGTGGCGACATCTTACAACTGTTGCGCGAAAACAACATCAAGCCCACGGCCATGATGGACATCAGCGACGGCCTGTCATCGGAGCTCCTCCATATCTGCAAGCAGAGCCAATGCGGATGCCGTGTGTACGAAAAGAACATCCCCATCGATTACCAAACAGCTGTTCAGGCCGAGGAGTTCAACATGAACGTCACCACTTGCGCCATGAACGGAGGTGAGGATTACGAGTTGCTCTTCACCGTGCCCATTGGCGACCACGACAAGCTCAACGGCTTGGAGAGCAAGGGAATCCGACAGATTGGCTACATCACCAAGCCCGAGTTGGGCACTAAGCTCATCAGCCGCGACAACCAAGAGTTTGACATCACGGCACAAGGTTGGAACCCGCTCAAAGGATAACACCCAACGATTCGCCCACAGATTTACAAGGATAGGCCATCCCGAGCATGCCCACAAAGGCCTCGGGATGGTCTCTTTACATCAAAACAAAGACACTTATGAATTGTAAACTAATCACCCTGACGATTCTTTCGGCGTTCAGCGCCCTGACCAATGCGGCCGACAAAGTAACCATTACGCTTACCAACACCTTGTCGACGCCCCGCACGGAGATGGTGGAGACGAAGCTCGCCGACGTGCAACGCAAGCTCAACGCCACCACCAACATCATCATTACCGACCCCAACGGCCAAGAGATTCCCTCGCAAGCCACCCACGACGGCAAGCTCATTTTCCAGGCTGGCGTGCCCGCCAAGGGCAAGGCCGTGTACTACGCCACAAAGGGAACCCCCCAGAAATACGCGGCGAAGGTGGCCGGCCGCCTCTTCACCGAGCGACAAGACGAGTTTGGATGGGAGAACGACAAGGTGGCTTACCGCATCTACGGTCACGGCGGAGCGGTGGGCTACGACCTGTTCAACAAGAACACCAGCGACCTGATGCTCGACTATTGGTACGCCAGCGAGCAGAACCAGGACATGCGCCGCGTGATTAAGGACCTTGGGAAGCGTGGCTACAAGGACCTTGCCGACCAGGTTTACAACGCCTATTGCTACCACATCAACCACGGAAAGGGCATGGATTGCTACACCGTAGGCCCCACATTGGGCGGTGGAGCCAATGCGCTCATGGAGGCCAACGGCAACTTGCTGATGCCGTCGTGCTACAAGAGCTATAAGATTCTCGACCAAGGCCCACTGCGATTCACCGTGGAGCTCACCTACCCTGAGCGCCAACTGAACGGCGCCAAGGTGATAGAGAAGCGCGTCATCACGCTCGACGCCGGCTCGCATTTTAACCGGGTGGCCGTCACTTACAATGGCTTGCCAAAGCCCATGACCGTTGCCGCCGGTGCCGTGGTTCACAAATCGAACCCCACGCAATATGTGCTGAACGCCCAAAGCGGCTTCATTGGCTATGAGGACCTGGGCGACGCCAGCGTGTACAACGCCAAATACCGCGAGGAGTTGGCCAAGCAGATGGGCCACATCTACATCGGATTGCTCTTCCCACAAAAGAACATCACCACCCTTTACAAGGCTCGCGAGAACGGCATTGCCATAGGCCACATCTTAGGCACGACCACCTATCATCCCAGCACATCGTTCACCTATTACTTTGGAACGGGATGGGACCAGAACACCACCACCGAGATCCACACCTTCGAGGCATGGCAAGCAGTGCTCGCCCAAGCTGCCAAGGCCGTGAGAACGCCGCTGAAGGTCAGCGTCAAATAAACGTTTCAACACCCGGGAAAGCATCCGTCGGCACCTTCGAACGGGCGCTCTCCATTTCTCATAACATTCACCCTACGGTTGCGCCAGCTAATGGAGGCCAACCGTAGGGTGACTTACTGAAAACAAAAACATCACTTCCATCACATGGATTTCAATCTGATCGGGACATGCTGGTCCCTGCTACCGCCTGTCGTAGCCATCGCCTTGGCCTTGAAGACCAAGGAAGTTTATTCGTCATTGTTCATCGGCATCATCCTCGGAGCGGCACTCTTCAGCTACTCCATGGGCACTGGGTTCGAGGGATTTCTTTCGCACCTGCTCAACGACACCGTGGGAACGGGCGACAACGCCAAGCAATACGGACTCATCCACTGTCTGGCCGACCCATGGAACGTTGGCATCCTGGTGTTCCTCGTGGTGCTGGGCGCCATCGTGTCGCTCATGAACAAGGCTGGCGGCTCGGCCGCATTCGGCCAGTGGGCGTCTAAGCACGTCAAGACGAAGCGGGGCGCACAGATCGCCACCATCCTGTTGGGAATCCTCATTTTCATCGACGACTACTTCAACTGCCTCACGGTAGGTTCCGTGATGCGGCCCATCACGCAGCGCCACGGCGTGACGAAGGAGAAATTGGCCTACCTCATCGACTCGACGGCGGCGCCCGTATGCGTCATCTCCCCCATCTCCAGTTGGGCGGCGGCCGTGTCGGGTTTCGTCACAGGCGACGAGAACGGCCTTGCGCTTTTCTGCAAAGCCATTCCCTATAACTTCTACGCCCTTTTCACCCTACTGTTTATGTTCGCCATCGTTGCCATCAACTTCGACTTCAAGTCGATGAGCAAGTACGACGCCCGCTGGCGCGAATGGTACGAGCGAACCAATGGCGGCAAGATCGATGAGGTGAGCGGCACCAAGCTCCAACTGGCCGAGCACGGTGTGGGAGCGGGCCAACCGGGAAAGACGGGCCATCGCGGAACAGTGGCCGACCTGGTGCTTCCCATCCTCATGCTCATTGTGTTCTGCACCATAGGCATGGTGTATTCGGGCGGATTCTTCCAACCCTCGAGCGACAATTACCACCATTTCGTCGACTCCTTCGCCGCCAGCAACGCCTCGGTGGGCTTGGTCATCGGCTCTCTCACGGCCCTCATCCTCTCCGTGGCGATGTTCACCGTGCGCAAGACATTGCCGTTCGACGAGGCCATGAGTAGCCTCATCAAGGGATTCGAGGCCATGGTTCCCGCCATCCTCATCCTCACCTTGGCGTGGACGCTGAAGAGCATGACCGACTCGTTGGGCGCCGCCGCCTACGTGTCCGACGTGGTGTCGAGCAGCGCCGGCCACCTGCAGATGCTGCTTCCCGCCATCATCTTCGTCGTGGCGGCGTTGCTGGCCTTCGCCACAGGCACATCATGGGGCACCTTCGGCATCCTCATCCCCATCTGCGTAGCCGTGTTCCCCGCCGCCGCCCCATTGCGCGTCATCTCCATCTCAGCCTGCATGGCAGGCGCTGTTTGTGGCGACCACATCTCGCCCATCTCCGACACCACCATCATGGCGAGCGCCGGCGCATCGTGCAAACACGTTCACCACGTATCGTCGCAATTACCTTACGCGCTGACCGTGGCCACGGTATCATTCTTCACCTTTATCGTGGCGGGCTTTGCCCAAAGCCTGGGCTTCGTGGCGGGCATCGCCGTGTCGTGGACCACGGGCCTGCTCCTGTTGGGCGCCGCCTTATGTTTCCTCAAGAAGCACAGGCGCCCCACTGCCCAAAAGTCAGCCTAACACGAATCGCATAAGCCTCTCGTTTCCCTCCTGCGTCTACAGGGAGGAAAACGAGAGGTTTTCGCATTGGGAATCAGCAAAACGAAACACGTCTTATGGCTAAATATCATCAGCTTATGAAATAAAAATAAGACAAAGTCTTGTTGTTTCGAATAAAAAGTATAACTTTACATCGTTAATAATCTATATATAGAAGCATCAACCATCATAGAATGACCTATTAGATAACTGATATGGCATACACGATCAACGAAAAATTAGATTGGATCATGATTTTCATCTTAGAATTCGGACGAAAACACGGACTAACGATGAAGCAAGCATTCAATTATCTCTATCGATACCAAGGAATGGCTTTCTTGGAAAAGCACTACGACTACGTCCATACTCAATCGTTCAAGTCGATGGTAGACGACCTAACCGATTATTGCCACAGAAAAGGAGGAGGACTGCTATGAAGCTATATCATGAAAAAAGCTTCAATTTTGCTAACGCACCCCAATCCTTGAGCTATTTGCTATTCAATTAACCCCCACTCACCCAAATCGGCATTATGGCTGATTTGGGATTTTCATTATACAACCAGAAATGGTATTTTACCCAAATCGGCCATTAGACCGGCATAAGAGAAATAGTAGGATGTTATGGTTTCTTTTCAACTCTTGTCAGCGTTTCTTTCGGCATCTTGCTTCCAGTCGCGTTTCGACATAGCCCGCTATGCCTTTGGGTGCGTCTGGCGCAACCTGCTCGAAACAAACACTAACAAGAATTGAAATCTTATGACCGATTTGGGGTTAATGACCAATTATCGCTAAAAACATGGGGGAAAATTCGGAAATGCCAATTATTATAGCTATCTTCGCAACTATTGATGATGCGCCATGACATTTCAACACAACAGGGGAACGGCGCACAATCCACAATTTGTCACACCACAAAGCTAATCATGCCATGATCGAACGAATCTTAGGATACATAGAGGATTATCAAGTTAAAAAGGCCTTTTGGGCCGCAGCCAAAAACGTGGAGCACGACGAAGCGAAGCAAGAGCTCTTCCTGCAGATTATTTTCTTTGCCAACAACGTAGCCCAACTGCAAAGCGACGCCGAGAAAATCAAGGCCTTGGCCGATGGCGGCAACCCCTACATGCAGATGGCCTACGCCCGATTGCACGATGTGTTGCAGCCTGAGAAAGACTCCAATACCATCAAGGAACACTACTACAAGATGGCCGCCAACAACGGCATCGGCGACGCCTACGCCCATTTGGCTTACATGTACCGCGACGCCGACTTAGGCGAGATCGACCCCGACGCCTACAAAAGCCTGATGGCAAAGGCGCAACAGCACCACAGTGAGCGCGCCATGGCCCAAGCGTTCCGCGACTCGCTCTATGGCGCCAACGACGTGCCTTGCCCCCCCGAGACGATCTACGAATCCGCCAAGAGCCTCTGGGAGAACAGTGCCTTTCCCCACCCCACCTATCTCATGCTGATGGGCGACGCCCTGGAGAAGATGGGCCGAAGGGACGATGCCATAAGAATGTACCAACAAGCAGCGATGAACGGTTGCAGCCAAGGCTTCTACTGGTGGGCCATAACGGCCTTCTGCAACGAGAACTATCAGGTCGAAGACCGCGAGGAGTTCATGGAGGTCATGCAGAGAGGCATCGACGTGCAAGCGGCCGACTGCTACACCATGTACGCCACGCTGCTGGAAAGCGTCGACTTCGACGCCCTGAGCCAGGAGGAACAGCAACAGGCAACCAAGACTTTGTACGACGACCTACGAATGGGGTGGATGTTGGGCGAAAGCACATGCGCCTACTTCCTCGGCACTTATTTCGAAAACGGCACCTACGGTTTCGAGCGCAATGCCGAGGAGGCATGGCTGTGGTATAGCCGAGGAGCCAACCTGCGCTGCGCCTTCGCATGGGCGGCCATGTCCCACATGGCGCTCCACGACCACACAGCCCCCGAGGGCTACGGTGAGGAACGGGGCTACGAGTGTGCCTACCGAGCCCTGGCGCTGGGCAACGACGACCTATTAGACGAGGTGATAGCTGGCTATCGCAGCGGTTTCCTCAGCCAACACACGGCCATGATCGAGAAGAAATGGCTACCTCAATATCATAACCAATTGTCGCATTTCGTCGACGACCTGCCCGACTACGACGATGACGATGATGACGACGGCTACAACGACGACCACGAGTACCAATATGACGGCGAGCCCGAGCGCGAGGTGGGCGAAGACGATTGCTCAACGGTCACTACCGACCTGATATGGCAGGCTTGCATGAACAACATCATGGGAGCGCTCGAACGTGTGCGCAACCAAGAGCGCGAATGGGAGGTGGCGGGCCTGATAAGCGCCTATCTCAACGGCGCCGACGACCTGCTGGCCATACCGCTGAGGCTCGATGATCTCTATAGCGCCAACGACAGTCTGCTCGAGATCATCAGCGACCACCCACGCCTCAAGCTCCGCCTGCTCAGGTGCCAGTTGCGTGTGTTGCGCGAGATAGAGGCCGAGGCTGACCACGAGCTGGGGCTCACCGAGGACGTGGAGCGCGATGTGCGCGAGCTGAGCCACATCATCGACCTGGCCGACGAGGGCCGCCTCAATGAGATTCCGCAGACCGGGCACCTCAAGCGCGACCCCGTGGAGTGGACGGAGCAGTGGGAAGCCGTCATCGACGAGGCCGACCGCCAAGCCTACTCCCGCCTGAAAGACGTGCCGCGAGGCATGGGCTTCTGCTTCAGCTTTTGGCATGAGCGCCAGCTGGCGTTGCATAAGCTCGGCGTAGTGTGGCGCAATCCCCATCAAATGAATCCCCGTGTAATGTTTGATTAACCATGGCTATACAACTCATTTTCAACCCAACCGACCAAGACCTCACCAGTCAATCGAAGATGTGGGGCTGTCCCGACCTGCCCGACTCGCTGCCCTACCCTGTGGCTCAATATGAGGACGAGGGCGAGACCTACGACAATCCGCTGACCTTCATCTGCCAAATTCGCTGCGAGGACATTGCCGCGCTCGACCCCGAGGGCTTGCTGCCGCATACGGGCATGCTCTATTTCTTCGGCGAGGTGGATTATTTCCTCGGGCACCGCGAGTACTACTCGCCGGGCATGGGCGAATGGAGCGACAACGATTTCCGCGTGCTCTACTCGCCAACGACCACCGATCTCCACACCCATCGCCTGGTGGACGACGAGGGCAACCCGCTCACGCGAGACGCTGAGCGCATCACCTTTGCCGCGTGCGACGACAAGGAGGCGGGCTTCAAACTGCTCGGCCATCCCTTCTTCGACGAGATCGAGGAGCAGTATCCAGGCTGGCGCTCACTCCTGCAGCTCGATTGCAACGACGATTGGAACCTCCAGTTCTACGATTGCGGCATGCTCTGCTTCCTCACCGACGACAAAACGGTAAAGTGTTACCTCCATTCCTTTTAACCCAAATCGGTCATTAGATTTCAATTCTTGTTAGTGTTTGTTTCGAGCAGGTTGCGACAGTCGCGTTGAAGGCATAGCGGGCTATGTCGAAACGCGAATGGAAGCAAGATGCCGAAAGAAACGCTGACAAGAGTTGGAAAGAAACAATAACATCCTACTATTTCACCCATTTCGGTCTAATGACCGATTGGGGGTTAACCCAAATCACTCCATGATAACTGAAATAACAACCTATTCCGACGCTTGTCTCGACGCCATCAACCGCCTGTTGCCCCAACTGTCGTCGTCGGGAAGGCAAATGACGAACAACCAACTACAGTCGATGATTGCCAACAACGACACGCATCTCTTCGTGGCCGAGGCCAACGGCACCGTGCTCGGCATGCTCAGCCTGTGCACCTACGCCACACCCACCGGCCGCAAATGGTGGGTGGAGGATGTGGTGGTCGACCAGCAGGCGCGTGGCCAACACATCGGGCGGTCATTGGTGGAGCACGCCATCCAATATGCCCGGACGCATGGCGGTGGCACCATCATGCTCACCTCACGCCCCCAGCGTGTGGCCGCCAATCAACTCTACCAGTCGTTGGGCATGCAACGAAAGCCCACCAACGTTTACCAAACGCAATGAGTGGCACCCCCAACTCGTTATTCACCACACCCCAAACCTAAACCTCTTATGACCCAACGAACCTTTGGAAAAAACATAAAGGTGTTCCTCAGCAGCACCTTTCGCGACATGGACGCCGAGCGCGACGCCATCATGAACCGAGTGTATCCCGCCGTAGCGCAACAGTTGGCCCGCCATAACATCCACGTCGACTTCATCGATCTGCGGTGGGGCGTGAGCACCAGCGATGTGGATGAGGCCGATCGCGAAAACCATGTGTTGCGCGAGTGCCTTGGAGGCATACAGAGCTCACGTCCGTTCTTCATCGGACTGCTCGGCGACCGCTACGGATGGGTGCCATCGCAAGCAAGTTGGGACGCCATCGTCGACGGCATGAGCGCCGACGAGCGCCTGTTTGTCAACACCGACACCCAACAGGCGCGCAGCGTCACCGAGTTGGAGATTCTCTTTGGTTCGCTCATGGACACCGACAATTTACACCGCAGCTTCTTCTGCTTCCGTTCGCCCGAGGCCTACCAACAGATGGGCGCCGACGAACGGGCGCGCTACTGCGAGCAGGACGAAACGGCCACACGCCGCCTCGCGCTGCTCAAGGAGAAGATCACCCGAACCTTCCATGCCCACTCGCTCGACCGCAACATCTGCCACTACAACTGCCAGTGGGACGGCACCCAGCTCACCCACCTCGACACACTCGTGCGTTTTCTCACCACGGCTTTGGTGCAGGAGATAGAGCTCTACGAGTGTGAGGACGCTACGGCCAATCCCGACAACGACTTCGAGAACATCACCAGCGTCGCGCAAGAGCGCATGGCACAAAGCAACCGCCTGTTCTGCGGCCGCGAGGATTGGTTGCAATGGCTCGAGCAATATGCCTATGGCACCCACGGCACCCCGTCCGACGCCCCCAACGGCGAGGCCGACCCATCCGCCACCAACGACAACGCCCACGCCCCCAAGCGCAGCCACGGCAAGGTGCTTCTGGTCACCGGTCCCTATGGCTTTGGCAAGACGGCCCTGTTATGCAAGTTCTACGAACAGTTGGCACAGAGCCAACACTTCATTCCCTACATCTTTTTCGCCGACCGCAAGCAAGCCAACTGTCAGGCTTCCATGCCACTCAAGTGCTGGCTGTCCGACTCGCGCACAGCCACCGAGTACCGTTGTGGCATCGACAACGATGAGGACTTCGGCCTCCTCGCCCACCTGTTGGGCAAGGCGTTGGGCACCAACGACAGGCGGAAAGTGCTGCTCATCGACGACGTGTGCCGCCTCGACAACTGCCATTTGCTGCTCGACAACCATTGGGTTCCCGCCAACACGGTGGTGATCTGCACCGCTGAGAGCGGCGAGGCCGAGGGCATTACGCTATGCGACAAGATCGCACTCTCGCCCCTCTCGCGCCAGGAGGCGCAACAGCTCATCGACAAACGATTGGCCGAGGTGGGCAAACGCCTGCAACCGGCGGTCATGGAAGCGTTGCTCAACAAGCAGGCGCGCCGCATCCATCCATCTACCATCCCCCTGTGGTCGGTCATGATGACACGCCGCCTCACCCTGCTCAACGCCTCCTATTTCGAAGCCACCCGACAGCGCCAAGAGGCCAACGAGGAGTTGAAAATCCAAAACTCGCTCATCGAAATCGTCTCCCAGGCCGCCAATTATCCCGAGCCTCTCTTCATGTCGATCCTGCAAGAGGGCGGGCATTTCGTCGACATGGCGTTTGGCATGACGACGCTGCGCATGCTCGCCGTGAGCGAATACGGCTTGCGCGAGGGCGACCTGCGCCAACTGTTGGGCAACGATTGGGACGCGCTGAAGTTTGCTGAGTTACGCCGCTACCTCGGACCGCTGCTCACGACCGACAGTGTCAGCGGCATCATCGACTTCGCCTATCCCAACTTCCGCATCGAGGTGTGCGTGCAATCGGCCGACGCCATCAGTCGCTATGTTGCGGCGCTCGCCGGCCATCTGCTCCAAACGATTGAAGACAACCCATTCGATGCGGTAGCCATTCGCGAGTTGCCCTACCTCGCCCTGAAATATCAAACCACCGACTTGCTCGACTTTGTGGTACTGAACCAGGGCATGGTGTGGCACCGACATGTGGTCTACGCCCTGTCGGACCTCACCATTAGCCAGTGGAATTTCATGGAACAGTGGCTGTCGAAAGCCGCCACACGCCACCCCGAGGCCACGGCCTTGCTCATGCTCGACGTCATGCGGCAGCTGGCCGACCGTGGTTCCTATGGTGCGGCAACGGCCATCGGGGGCGCGCTCGCCAAGGTTTACCACAACGACGAGGCCCAGACGGCGGCCTCTGGGGAAGCAAAGCCATTGGCCATAGGCAACCTCACGGCCTTCTTCGCCGTGTGCCTGTACTATCAAGGCGAACGCCCGTTGGCTGCCCAATGGGCCAACTGGTTGCTCAACGAGCATCTCCAGCAGATGGACGACGACCGCTACATGGCGCTCTTCGCATGGGCCATCTATGCGAGGGTGGCCGTATGGTGTCACAAGTGTGGCGAAGCCAACGGCAAGGTCGACGCCGACGAAGCGCATCTGATGGAGCAATGGACGCTTCATGGGCTGAGTTTCGCCCAGTGCTTGGTGCTCGATCATCACCGACTGGAGTTCCAGGGCATCCAACAAGAACTGGCGGTTGTTTTCCGACAAATGCTTCAACTGCGCGACTTCGACGGCGAGGAACCCAACCAACTGTTGCTGGCCGACGTGCTCAACGAGCAACCGTGGTTGTACCGCGCCTATTTCCAGATTGCCCCGATGAGGCGCCTCTCACACCTGATGGGGTACATAGAACGTCACGCCGCCACGGTTCTTGAGGCCGAAGCGCAACGCCTGTCGGATACCCTCCGGGAGGCTGCGCCCAACCATGTGCTCTTTGCCGACAACTGCCAAACGCCTACCGACCCGCTCTGCGAGGAGGAAGGTGAGGGCCAGGTGGTGGCCAGGGCCGATCAGCTGCTCTTCCAAGACGCCGACCCGCAGCAGTGCAGCGACGTGCTCAACAGTGCGCCGGCACTGCTCGACGACAACCGAACCGACGCCCTGGGCGTGCGGGCCCACCTCATGCACTTCTGCATGGCCCTGCCCAACAACACCATCCAGCGCGACCTCACGCCTCAGGAGATCGCAACCATCAAGCGTTTCGCCAACTATGCCAACCGCATCATTGGCGCCTATCCCAACGAAACCAACCCCGACACGCAACGTGCCATGGGCGACTTCATGCTCCTTTACACCAAGGTGGCCATGCAGCTCAAGGTCCTGCCCATGTCGCAGCTATACAGTTTCGCATTGTTTGTGTTCGGCACCGAGCGCCAACTGTTTATGCAACAGCAAGAACAGGCGTCGGTGGAACAAACGCTTCGCCTGCAGATAGCTTTCTACATGTTGTGCAGCATGGCCGAGTTTCTGTTCTCTGAGCGCACCAATGCGGGCGCATCCAGCGAAGCGTCGAACGAGGAGGAACACACCCTCAACGCGGTGCGGTTCATGAAGAGCCTGCACCTGCCAGGCGCATTGGTGGTGCAGGGCTACGCCCTCGTCTACGCTTGTCTGGCATACGTCTGTGAGCAACGGCGCGACTTGCAAAACATGATGCTCTACAACAAGCAACATGAATATGCCACCTGCGAGGCGTGGCGCCTCAACCCATCGGATCATGAGACCGCACGCCGCTACGCATCGGCCGTGGATGAGACCGGCCGACTGTTCTACATGATCTTCGGCAACTACAAGGAGGCGAAGCGGTGCTACACCAAGGCCCACGCCATGTTTAAGGAATTGTACGACAAGGACCCCGCTGGCACCATCCTGAACGACGTGTTGCTCAGCTCGTACAACATCCTTGAGATGCTCAACATCGAGAATCGCTACGACGCATTGTGCCAAAAGGCGGAGCAAACGCTCACCTTTGTGGCGGCCCACTACGCCAATCCCGACCTCGAGCTCAGCCATGT
Organism: Hallella sp.; assembly: GCF_037460745.1. Classification (NCBI taxonomy): domain Bacteria; kingdom Pseudomonadati; phylum Bacteroidota; class Bacteroidia; order Bacteroidales; family Prevotellaceae; genus Hallella; species Hallella sp. The sequence goes on from NZ_JAXVAE010000103.1 coordinate 19,323, forward strand.
GGCCGCCATCAAGGAGCTCATGGGGCATGCGTTGGTGAGGCTGGGACGCACCGACGAGGCCCAGCGCCAGCTCAACGAGGCCAAGGCCGTGTATGCCGAGAAGCTCAGCCAAGCCCCCGACAATGAGAAGAACATGCGCGACATGGCCATCTGCATCATGCGCATCGTGGAGATGAAATTGGCCGCAAGCTGCAATGCCGACGAGGTGCTGCAACTCATCGACGAGGCGGAAAGGCTCCTCAAACGCGCCCTTGAGATAGTGCCCAACTCGCCCAAGGCCATCAAGAACTACCTCGCATTGCTCAACACGAAGGTCAAGGTGCATGTGCTCATGCGCAACTTCGAGGCCACCGACGAGGCGCTGACACTCTTCGAGCATTTCACCCTCCAGCATATCCTCGAAACGCGCGACACCTCGCTCGTGCCCCTCATGCTCGCCTATTACGACGACTTCGTCCAGGTGGCCGCACAAGCCCAATGGATGGAGATGGCCAACGCCCTGATCCAGGTGAAGCAGCACGCCGTAGACCAACTCGTTGAGCAGCGACTCATGAAGGCGAATGGGTAACCTTCCCTGTCGCTCGGCTTTGCCGCTTTCGCCACTGTGCCACCCAAGCGGAAGAGCCGAGCGACCGCGAATGAGCGCATACTCTTACGTGCGTGTTTCACGCACTCCCAATGGCGGATGATCCTGAAATCATTCGCCCTACCCCTCCGCAACCTTCGCACAACATGTTCTGTCAGATATTTTGGTGCAAAAGTTGTGCGGCGTTTTTCGTTGAATGAGCCAACGAAAACGTCGATTTTTCGTGCTATTCATCCCAAATCTGCGCCGTGCTTTCGCCGTTAGGCATCTTTCGTCTTGCGATACCTACCTAACCGCACCTCGAAAGACCACGTCACGAGGCTCGAAAGACCATGTCTCGACGCTCGGTTAGGCATGTTTCGCAGCGTGGAATATTAAATTGGGAACACCCTATTTGCCATTATTGAGATAACCCATTAGTTATCAGTTTGTTACACAACAACACTGAGAATCGCGCATTTCCGTCCAATCGTTCGGTCGTCGACAAAAACAATGTAGATTTCAATATAGATTGTTACGAAAAATGTCACTCGCAGCAAGTATAAGGGTACGGGGGCAGGAGAAATCCAGAAGAACAGAATGTAAGGAATAGTCTTCCTTGAGGTTTCATAAAATAAAATATCGGTCAAGCAAAGGCAAACCAATGAATGATTGCTCTTTGCTTGACCGATATTTGTATATTCTATATATATTATATCTTGTTATCCTGATATTTGGAACATTTGGTATAACGAATTTGGAACATTTGGTATAACGAATTTGGGACATTTGGTATAACGAATTTGGGACATTTGGTATAATAATATTTTTAAACCATTCATTTTCAATGGATTTTTAGACACCACAAAAATGAAAGCGCCATTCTTTCTGATGATTCTTACTGGTACAACAAAGTATGCTATACGACGTGAGGATGGGGTGTATGTAATTCCTATAGGATGTTTAAAAGACTGATTATCTTATTATTAGTGTCACACGCGTGAGGTATCCACTTCATTCACTGTTCTCTCCTTGTAGCCACCAAACTTATAGACAACTGCATAGGTGACATATCAATCCTACATGCAAACGATTGTTTTTTCTATCACCTTTATGCCCTATTCCTTATATTATTTGTACCTTTGCACCCAATTAGCATGAAAGCGCTGTCTGATGGCAGCGCAAAAGAGATTGCTTACAGGACAACAAAACCAACAACGACATTATGGTCAGACAATGTTTCATCCTCTTCGGATGCATGGCGCTGGGTGAGTTGGTGACCAAACTCACAGGCGTAAAACTACCTTCGAGCATCATCGGTATGCTGTTGCTTACCCTGCTGTTGAAGCTCAAGGTCATCAAACTGGAATGGGTAAGGGGCCTTACCGATTTTCTGATAGCCAACCTCGGTTTCTTCTTTGTGCCGCCTGGGGTGGCGTTGATGCTCCATTTCAACCTCATCAAGGCGGAGCTGGTGCCCATCGTTGGTGCCACCGTGGTAAGCACAGCCCTGGTGTTGCTCGTCACCGGACAGACCCATCAGGTGGTGGCCAAGGGCGAGAAGAAGATAACCCATAAGATTAAGGACAAGATAGCCGACAAACACAACCATCATGATTAAGGACATTCTGACCAACCAATACTTTCTGCTTGCGCTTACCTTCGGCATTTACCAAGGGTGCAAGATGCTGCAACGCAAGACGGGATCGATCCTTCTGAACCCCATCTTGTTAGCCATCGGACTCATCATCTTGTTTCTCACGGCGTGCCACATTCCCTACGACACCTATCACGAGAGCGCCAAGCTCATCGATTTCTGGTTGAAACCCGCCGTGGTGGCTTTGGGTGTGCCGCTTTATTTGCAGTTGTCGCAGATCAAGAAAGAAATCGTTCCGATCCTGGCCTCGCAGATGATGGGCTGCATGGTGGGCATCGTGAGTGTGGTGGTCACGGCCCGCCTGCTGGGCGCTTCCGACGCCGTCGTGGCGTCGCTGGCCAGCAAGTCGGTCACCACGCCGATCGCCATGGAGGTGTCGCAGGCACTGGGCGGCATACCGTCGCTCACGGCAGCCATCGTGGTGATCACCGGACTGATCGGTGGTGTGGCCGGATTCAAGATCATGTCGGTGGGCCACATCCACAATCCTGCCGCCAAGGGCCTGTCGATCGGTGCCGCCTCGCATGCCGTGGGCACCTCGGTGGCCATGGAGCGCGACGAGTTTGTGGGCGCCTACGCCAGTTTGGGCCTCACCCTCAACGGCATTTTCACCGCCCTGCTCACGCCCACCGTGGTGGCGTGGTTGTAACGATCAGCACACGTAGCCTACCTGTTTCGCCATTCGCCTCATGTCTTCGATGATGGAGCGAATGGCGTTTTTCATTTCCTCATCTGCCAATTCGTTGATATGTTCGGGCGACAACGCCTGCAACTGCGGCACACACTGGGCGCCAATCAGCGTCAACACAGGCAACGCCTTGTGACCCACGTGGGCGGCTTGCTTGCGGTTGAGCGTGGCCAGGGCCTCCTCCAGGATGCCGAGATAGGCATCCAACTCGTGCCTAAAACTTCCCAATATCTCGCGCTCGGCTTCCTCGTCGCCCGAGGCGAAGGCCGTGAGGGGCGAGAGGTCGTAGGACGGGGATGACGGCTTCGCGGCCTGCTGTAAGTCGGTGGGAATAGGAACATTCAGTTCCTTGGCCAACTGCTCCATCCTAATGGGCTTGAACAGGCAAGCGTCGAACCCCGCCTCCTTAAGTCGAGGCATGATGCTGGCGTCGTGGGCGGTCATGGCAATGAGGCGCATGCCGGGCTTCCGGCCAATGAGACGCGCCACCTGCATGCCGTTCATCTCGGGCATCTCGATGTCGATGAGACACACGGCGGGTGGCGCCTGGCGTATCTGCTGAATGGCCTCAGCCACATAGCGATAAGCGGTGACGCGCCAACCGGTGGGCGACAAGCGGCCCACCATTTCGGCCACCAACTGCCGTTGCAGCTTGTCGTCGTCGAGGATGAGAAGGTGTGAAGGAACGGCGGGCGTGTCCTTGGCATGGCTGTCGGGCAACGACGAACCGGCCGACGGCACACTGGGGGACACGGAAGGCGCATCGCCATGGGCCACAGGCTCTATGGGGAGCGTCAGTCGGAAGGTGGTGCCCTTGCCCTTTTGCGATGTCACATGAATGTCGCCATGGAGCAAGGAGGTCAGTTCCTTCACGATGGAGAGGCCCAGTCCCACACCCTCAATGCCCTGCGCCTCGGTGAGCCGGGCGAAGGCGTTAAACACCCGGCGCGTCTCCTCCTCAGTCATGCCCAACCCCGTGTCGGTCACCGAGATAGTGAGGCGATCGCTGCTTGTGGCCGCCTTGATGGTGATGCTGCCCTCGGCGGTGTACTTAAAGGCGTTGCTCACCAGATTGTCAACGATCTGCTTGATGCGGAAGGCGTCGCCACGCAACCACTCCTGGGTGCATCCCTCCACGTGGCACACCACCCGCAGGCCCTTGGCCTCGGCTTGCGGGCGTATGCTGTCGGCACATTCGCTCACAAGGCGGGCTGCGCTAAAGGTCACGAGATGCGTCTCCACGTTGCCACTCTCCAGCCGATGGTAATCGAGCAGGGCGGTGACGAGGTGGAGCAGATGGGTGGCCGACTGACCGATGTTTTGCACATAGGAGGCCGCCTTGGCATCGCCACGCATGCGCTCGTCAAGCAGTTGGATGAATCCTGAGATCGAGGCGGCGGGCGCCTTGATGTCGTGGGTGATGGTGAGCATCAGTCGTTCGCGCTGCGCCATGAGCCGTTCGGTTTCGTCCTTGGCCGCCTTGAGCCTTTGGCGGTCGCGCTGCTCGCGTTTCACATCGCGCCAAACGAAGTAGACCAGCACCAAGGCCGACAGGAGCGACACCAACGCCAGCAGCACTATCTTGGCCATGACGGCGTGTCGCGCCTCTATGTCGTGCTCAAACGCTGCCTCCTTGGCGTTGTGCTCATCGCTGCGAATGTCGCGCAGCAATTGTTCGGTTTGGTCGGCTATCTGTATGCTCACAAGCTGCTGTTGGCGTTCGCGCGCCGCCAGTCTCTGGCGGCGCTGCCGCTTCTGCAGGTCGTCTTTCTGGGCTATGTCAGAAAGCACATTGGCCACATCGTGCGCTATATCGATGCTCTGTTTGGTAGTGTCGTTCTCCTGGGTGTGGTTGTGCTTCACGCTCACCGTGTCGGCATGTTGTCGCTTGAAGGCGTCGGCCAGTCGGGCGAAGAATCCCTTTCGGCTCTTCACCACCTCGTAAACCGTCACCTTGTTGTCTTTCACCTCTGCCGCCTTGGGATGGATCATCACCGAGTCGGCTCCCTTGTGCAAACTGTTCACCTTTTCGGCCAGGAAGCGGTTGCCCTCGTTTTGGGCCATGAGTCGCATGATGAGGAGCGTGTTCTCGCGTTTCATGCGCAGCAGGAGTTGTAGCGAATCGATCTTCTGGTCTTGCGTAGAGTCGGCAAGCACCTCTTGCAATCGCTCGGAAAGGGCTATGGTGCGGTGAAGCGAGCGGTCGAAATCGTCCCACTGGTCGGTGTCGCCCAAACTGATGGCGCGCTCCTTATTGTTCATCTGCATGAAACTATACACCAAACTGTCGATGACGTCGCGCCGTTGCATAAACGCCCGTTCGGTTTGGTTAATGCGCATGAAGGTTCGCGTATTGGCATAGACCATCCATGCGGCCATGGTGAAGATGGCGATGATAATGGCATAGCCTATGGCCACCTTGATGGGAACACTCGTTTTCATGATGCTATGATTGTTTCTGCAAAATTACGCCAATTCATTCGTTTGGGCAAACATTGAAATGAAAAAACCCCGCTACGAACCATCGCAGACGGGGCCTCTGAAACCTGAATCAACTTTTTAACTTACTTAACTATCACCTATTTTAATCCAAATCAGTCGTTAGATTTCAATTCTTGTTAGTGTTTGTTTCGAGCAGGTTGCTACATGAGCGTTGAAGGCATAGCGGGCTATGGCGAAACGCGAATGGAAGCAAGATGCCGAAAGAAACGCTGACAAGGGTTGAAAAGAAACCAAACATCACTGTCTTCTCAGATTTTTCGGTCTTATGACCGATTTGGACTGAGTCTACGTAGGGACTTAATCATGCTTTCTCAAATCTTCATTGTGTGTATTAGGCCACGTTGGTCGAGTCGGCTACCGGCTTGGCGGTGCTGTCGGCAGGGGCAGCCGGTGTAGCGGGGGTGGCGGGCTCCTCAGGAGTGGCGGGCGTCACCACCGTGTCGGCGGGGGCCGTGGGGGCTACGGCCATGCTGGCCTCGGGTGTGGCAGGACCTACGGGCTGGGCCGCGCTGTCGGAAGGAGCAGCGGTGCTATCGGCGGGAATAGCGGGGGCTACAACGGTGGTGTCGACCGTGTCGTTCACCTGCGCCATGCCGGTGTTGCCCATCTGGGCGCTACCGTTAGCGAAAACGTTGCTCACTGAAACCATCACAAATGCAGCTGCTACTGCGAAAAATATCTTTTTCATAATCGTTCTGTTTTAATTGTTATATGGATGTTGTTGGGTGTAGGGGGGTAGGGAATCTTACTGGGCTACGCTCGTTGAGTCGACGGCCGGCTTGGCGGTGCTGTCGGCAGGGGCAGCCGGTGTAGCGGGGGTGGCGGGCTCCTCAGGAGTGGCGGGCGTCACCACCGTGTCGGCGGGGGCCGTGGGGGCTACGGCCATGCTGGCCTCGGGTGTGGCAGGACCTACGGGCTGGGCCGCGCTGTCGGAAGGAGCAGCGGTGCTATCGGCGGGAATAGCGGGGGCTACAACGGTGGTGTCGACCGTGTCGTTCACCTGCGCCATGCCGGTGTTGCCCATCTGGGCGCTACCGTTAGCGAAAACGTTGCTCACTGAAACCATCACAAATGCAGCTGCTACTGCGAAAAACATCTTTTTCATAATCGTTATTTTTTAATTGTTTTATAGTACTGATGCGATAAAATCGCATAGTTATTAAAATTCATCAAATAAAGTGAG
>NZ_JAXVAE010000104.1:0-14166 GCF_037460745.1 Hallella sp.
AGATGGCTAACCGTGCCTCGATTGGGAAGGTTTCGCAGCGGGGTTAGGCATGTTTCGAGGAACGAAAGATGCCTAACGGCAATACAAAATGTTGAACAGGAACTGCCGAACACAAGGAAAACAGCACAACACATTGACTGTTAGGTAATTACAAAAACACGCTGAGAATGGCGTATTTGCAGCAAATGTTTGCGTCGCGGAAAAGAAACGTGTAGATTTGGCTATAGATTGTTACCGTTTTTCGGAACGCATGGAGGCGAAAGGCAACATGGAGATGCGTTGGGAATAGCCGTGATGGGAGGTGGCGCCCTATGGGCGAGGGGCGTTAGCGTTGACCACCAGGTGGCGAGGAAGGGTGATGACCTTGAGGCGCTCACACCACACACGCGACGATCCCGACACATGGCGGAGCGTGTAACTGCCAATGATGTAATAGGAGGCAGAAGAATTACGTATTTGCTGCAAATCGTTACTACTCATGATTATAGGGTGCAGAGCAGTTACAAGAACTGTATAAGAACACAAAAAACATTAAAAAATGGCACGGTTCTTGCTTTTGATGAGGTAAAGCCATAAATTTGCAAATTACAAATAATCACAAAACCCAAAAGACATGGAAATACAAGAATTTGAGAAAATCGTTCGCAGACAAGAGGGAGCGCTGAGCAGTGCCTTCCCCGCCCTGATGCGTAAAGTATATGTATGGATGACGTTGGCTCTGGCCATCACGGGCATCTGCGCCTACGGCGTGGCCACCAGTCCTGCATTGCTTCAGCTCATCTACATGAACCGCGCAGCCATTTGGATCCTGCTGTTCGCCGAGCTGGGCCTGGTGTTCTACACCACGGCACGCATCAACCACCTGTCGCTTACCACAGCCACCACACTGTTTATCCTCTACTCGGCCATCAATGGCGTCACGCTGTCGGCCATCTTCCTGGCCTACACGCTGACCTCCATTGCCAGTGTGTTCTTCATCACCGCAGGAACCTTCGCCGCAACGGCCCTCTACGGCTACTCCACGAAGCGCGACCTATCCAAGTTGGGTGGCATTCTCTTCATGGCGCTCATCGGCCTCATCCTTGCCACGGTGGTCAACCTGTTTCTCCACAACAGCATGCTCGACCTCATGCTGAGCTATGCTGGCGTAGTGATCTTCGTGGGCCTCACCGCTTGGGACTCTCAGAAGATCAAGCAGATGCTCGCCATGCAGACCGACATGGGCGAGACAGCGCAGAAGATGGCGCTCATGGGCGCCCTCTCGCTCTACCTCGACTTCATCAACCTCTTCCTTTATCTGCTGAGAATCTTTGGCAAGGAGCGCTAAAACCATAGCGCCGAAACTGGTAAAACCCAACAAAGACGCATATTGAAAAATGCCAGACTGTCAACATCGATTGACGGTCTGGCATTTTTCTTTGTCACGCTTTAGCCCACATCGGTCATTAGATTTTAACCCCAATCTAATGACCGACGTGGGGTTTCTTGCGGTGCATTAGTGCGCGGTGTTGGGCGGCAGCGATGCGGTGCTACTCCCCCACTCCTTGTTGGGCTTGCTTCCCATGGTGAGCACGAGTCGTCCGCCATGCGCTATCATGTCGTGGGTGATATAAGCGCGGTTGTAAGGCTGCCCATTCCATGTGGCCGACTGAACGAATATATTCTTGTCGGTCACGCCCTCCGCCACCATTTCAAAACGCCCCAGCCTGACACGACTGACCGATGGCGACCCTATGATGTAATAAGGTGTGGCGGGACAAACGGGATAAAAGCCCATCATGCCAAACACCTGCCAGGCGCTCATCTGCCCAGCATCGTCGTTGCCCGACAATCCCCCCGGCTCATCGAGATACTCAGTTTGCAGGATGTCGTGCACGAGAAGTTGCGTCTTCCACGGCTCCCCCGTCCAGGCGTACAGGTAGGCAATGTGGTGGCACGGCTCGTTGCCATGCCAATAAGCCATGCGCCCCGTCGTCCATTGGCCCGTGGCCGTAGGGCGAAGGTCGAACAGACGGTCGAGGCGAGCCGACAAACTGTCGCGTCCTCCCATAGCCTCCATCAGTCCGTAAACATCGTGGGGCACATAAAACGAATAGTGGGCCACCGCCCCTTCGGTAACAAACGGCACCCGGCCCAGCAAGTCGGTGTTGCCGAGAAAGGCACCGCCAGCCTTCTTGCCACGTTTGGGCGCATGGCGCCCATCGGCCCATCGGGTTATGGGATTGAACACATGCTGCCAGTTGTGCGACCGCTCCATGAGCCGTTTGGCGTCGGCCTCGTTTCCCACGAGTTTGGCCAGTTGCGCCGCACAGAAGTCGTCGTAGGCATATTCCAGTGTGCGGCTCACCTGCTCGCGTGTGTGAAAAGCATCGGGCACACTATCCTCCAACGGCACATAGCCATAGCGCAGATAACTGGTCAGCGCACGGCGGCCCATGCCATCGCGATAAACGGCAAGGTCCGCCGGCGTGTCAAAGGCGTTCTTTCGCACCCCCTCGTAGGCCGTAGGAAGGTCGAATCCCCTCACCCCCTTCACCGCCGCATCGGCCAACACCACCGCCGCATGGTCGCCTATCATCGCCGCCGTGTACGCGTTCCAACAAGGGAAGATGGGCATCCATCCGCCCGCCCGATACATTCGGCAGAGACTCTGCATCATGTTGGCCGTCAGCGTAGTGTCCATCAGCAAGAGAAGCGGCATCTCAGCGCGGTAGATGTCCCACATGCTGAAGTCCATATACATCGTCTGTGGCTCATTGGCCTCCACCCTGCCATCGGCAAAGCGGGGACAAAGGCGCATGCCTTGGGCATTGGCCACATCGCTAAACTCGCGCGGAAGGAAACTCGCGCGGTAAAGCGCACCATAAAACTGCCTCACCTTGGCCGTGTCGGCATCGGCGGCGTCGACCATCGCGAAGCGCTTGTCCCACCGATTGGCGTTGGCAACCATCATTCCTCCGAAGTCGAGGCCATTGGTCTCGGCCATGCGGTTGTGGTCGGCCTGCTCCCTACTGGTGAACGAAGTGGCTGCGGTCAGCACGATGGGTTGGTGGGCCTTGCCCTGAAAGGTGAGCCAAACCACCGAGTCGTTGACCCCCGAACGCACGAGAGGATCGGTATATTCCAACGACAGGTGCCCGGCGAAACCAGCCCCTTCGCCCCACCCTTGGTAGATGCGGTGAACCGGATTGGAAGCGTAGACACGCTGGCGCAAGGTATCGAGCAGCACCGTACCCTCACGCTCGTCGCTATTGGGTCGCACCACGATGTGCACCTCGCCATCCACCTCGGGCGTGATGCGCAGCAAAGCCGCGTGCGACAAGGCCGTCAGTTCGACGCGCAGACGCTCACGCGGCAGTCGGACGCCATAGTAATGGGGATGGCTCAGCTCATCGGCATGGTCGAAGGGCGTGGCGCCCTCCTCCACCCCCAGGCGCACTGGGCCCTCGCCCTGCGCCGTGATGGTAAACGACCCATAGTCCTGCGTGCATCCGCCCACCAACCAATGACTGCAGCGAATGCCCTGCAACAAACTGTCGGAATAATAATATGGCGCCACACATTTGCGCTCTGTGGCACGCGTTTGCGGTGTCCAGAAGTTTTGTCCGTGGGGCACCAGCACAGCCGGAAGCGTCTGTCCGTGCTCCTCCGATCCCTTGCCGTAGATGCCTTTCGATCGCGTAACGGCTTGGTCGGTACCCACCTGGGTATTGATTTCCGACAACATGCGCAAGCGTTCCAACTCCGCCAAGCGCCGGTTCATGAACACCTTCACCGAGTCCCACGCATAGACGTAGCCACTGGCGCTCACCGACGGGCAGCCCACGGCATACACCGGGCGCTCATTGTGGAGGAACGCCACGAAGACACCCGGTTCCTTTTGGCTCCTCATAAACACCATTTGCAGGTTGGCCGCCATGGGAACAACGCTATCCATGCGGTCCACACCGTCGGCCGGCCGGTTTTTCGCACCGCTCAGCCTGAGCAGCGTGAGCAGGCGGTAGAGGTTGGTGTCGTGGCCAAAGCGCAGGTCGGCGCCATGCTGTCCGCGGGCAATGGCCGAGTCAGCATCGGCCTTGATGTGTTGCCACAGGCCGATGGCGCTCCTCGCCGGAATGCCGTTGTTCATGGCGCAAGGACCATTGCATATCCACATCCGACGGTTGTTTTGCTCGTAGAACGCCTCAGCCTCCTGACGCGTGAACACATCCTGGAAACCAATGGGCATTTCCACATCTTGCATATCGGTGGCAATGGTGAAGAGTTCGCTCATGAGATGGAGCCCATCGGCCACCTTGGCTGGGTCTCGAAACAGCGCCTTCAAGAATCGGTCGGGCGTAACACGGGCCACCACCTTGGTAGCCGCCGTAAGCCGTTGCTCCTCGGGCGAGTTGTAGGCTATCCACGCCATGTCAGCCGAATCGGTCTTACAGACCACCAGGAAGCCATTGGGGAGCGCCAGGAAGGTGCGGAAAGCCGCCTCCATACTCTTTCGGCAGCGATCCGACGCGCTGCTGCAGGCCCTCACGACGGGCCTGTTGGCAAACACCGACGGGTAGGCTTGCGCCATGCGGTAGGCAATGCCACTGTGCTGCCTGGCGCCCAACGGTGTGAGCTTTCCACCGTTTCCCTTCGCGTTACGCCATATCTTGCGCAACCGTTTGGCCACCTCGCGTCCCAGCGGCGTGAGGTTTCGCTTGTCGGCAAACTGACTGTTCACCCACTCATAGCGACTGTCGCTCGTCAGCCAGCGCGACCCATGACGGCCGTAATGGCTGATGTAGAACGGCCGAAACCCCTCGGGCACACGGAAATCGGCGCCCGACCGTTCGGGATAAGCATAGTAAACACCCCCCAACTGCTCCCAAGTGGGTTGGGCGGTGGCGAGGAGCGCCATGAAGAACAGCGCACAAGTCAATAGTGTTTTCTTCATTCCAATGTCCAGTCTATTCCTAATTTGTTATTCATCATCTTGATTACGAAGGGCAGTGGCCTATCGGTGGCTATCCACATCTCCGTGCCATCCACATCGGCTCGCACGTGCACGACCCCTTTCCGCCGTTCCACCTCGCGCCACGTCAGTCCGTCGTAAACAAACCGATGGCGACGCAGCAACTGCCGAAGGGCCGCGCGTGAGATGAAGAGGAAGGTGCCGTGGCAGGCGTAGCTGCGCCCCGTCCATTGCGGACTGTCCCAACAAAACGCGTCGGCTCCCTCGACCACCGACAACGGTATGCGATACTCGTTTCCATGACACACCATGCGAAGCGTGTCGGTCTCCAAGGTCCACGCCAACGGCCAGTTGCGATACTGCCGATTGAGCACGAAGCGGGCGGTTAGCATGGGGTTGCCACCAGGCATGGGATACGCCTTTTGCGAGGGCGACAGGTGAGCCGTGGGTGCGGCCTTCGCCTCCTCAGGGATGCGCACGGGCGGTATGTGGAGCCACGTGGCCTGCCCCGCCACGGGATAGCGGCCCAGAAGAGCCCACACGAGCCACGACGACATGGCTCCGCCATCATCGTTGCCGGGCAGTCCGTCGGGCGCGTCAGAGTAGTTGTCGCGCACGATCTGGCTCACGCGCTGGGCGCTGAGGTCGGGCCGTCCGATGTAATGGTAGAGGTAAGGCGTGAGAAACGAAGGCTCGTTGGCCACGTTGTAATGCCCCTGTTCAAAAAAGATGTCGAGACGGCGGCGGAAGGCCGAGTCGCCACCGCAGAGCTCTACCAGTCCGGGCACGTCGTGAGGCACGCTGAGCGAGTATTCGGCAGACAGCGCCTCATAGAAGAACGTGTTCCACCAGGGAATGTACCAGGGCGCCACCTTGGTGTCGGGGCGATAGGCGATGGTGGGATGGTAAACGGCCGATTGGCCCCACACCACCGAGTCGAGCCACTGCCCGTTGGCGTCGCGTGGCATGATAAAGCCGCGCATGCCCTGCCATTCGTAGTCGGCGCGCCACAGGTTGCGCCAGTTGCGCGACCGCTGGAGGTATTTCCGGTAGAGGTCGTCGCGGCCCAAGCCACACGCCACCTGCGCGATGCACCAATCGTCGTAGCTATACTCCACGGTTCGTGTTCCGGCGCGTGGAATGCCATAGGGAATGTACCCCAGTCGGTTATACTCTTCGAGTCCGCCACGCCCCTCCTTCTCATGGTCGGCGGGTGGCACCTCGGCATCTTTCAGCATGGCTTGCAACGCCAACTCATAATCGACGCCTTTCAGGCCGCGTGCGAAAGCCTCGGCCATCACTACCTCACCATGCGATCCTCCCTGCGTGCGCCCATTGCAATCGCCACTGCGCGCGTCGGGCATGTAGCCCTCGTGGAGATAGATGTTGAGCAGGGCGTTGACCATGTCGGTGGCACGCTCGGGATAGTACTCCATGAGCAGCGGGAACGACGTGCGGTAGGTGTCCCACAAGGCATAATAATCGTCGTAATAGGGCAGTTGGCGGTCGGCCGACAACGCCGTCGACGCCATCGGGCGACGGTAAGCGGCCGGTTCCTCACCTGTCTTTTCGATGGGCATGAGAAGGGTGTGGTAAAGGGCTGTGTAGAACATGCGCCGCTCCTTGGGCGTTCCCTGGTAAGGCACGCGTCCCAACAAGGCCGACCATGTGGCGCGAAGGGTGTCGAGCTGGGTGTCGAAGTCGTTGCCACACACATTGCGCTGAGCCTGAAGTTCCGACACATACGACACGCCCACCTTGACCAACACCACCGAATCGGGAGCCATGGAGGTAGGATGGGTGCGGAAAAGGAGCTTGGCCGACAAGCTATCATGGACCTCCGTCGCGGCGAAGGGCACCTCGCTCCGCAGGCAGAAGTAAACGGTGTAGGGCCCGCCGTTGTTCCATCCACCGCGAACGGTGGTGTGGCCCTGCAGCTCATGGGCGTTGACAAGGTGGATGGAGGATCCCACAAACTGCTGCGCCTCACGCTTGTTGGGGATGGAATCCATGCCAAGGAATGAGGCCACATCGACAAAAAGGCCGTCGGCATGGCGCAGGCGATAGAGGGCACAGCGCTCAGAGGTGGTTATTTCGGTCGTGATTCCGTTGCTGAACGAGCAACGGTAATAGCCCAGCGAGAAGTCTTCGGCCGTGCGCCGCTGGACGTAAACGGGCTGATTCCACACACGGTTGTTGGGCATCAGCAGGGGCGTATGGGTGGGGGTGTCGGTAAGCAGAATGGGTTGGATGAGCACGTTGCCATACTTTTGTCCGCCTCCGGTGCCGCTGACGTGTGTCTGCGAGAACCCTTTCACGGGTTCGGGCATGGGCGCCCATCCGGCGTTGGGCATCGACAGGCAGTCGGGGCCCGGCTTCACCATGCCAAAAGGCATGGACGGTCCCACAAACGTACGGCCCAACCCCACACTTCCTATGCGGGGATCGACCCAACCGGCCAAGTCTCGATGATCGGCCCAGACCGGCATTTGCGTCAAAAAGAGGATCAGTAAGAGCAGTGTGCGCATCATGAAAACAAAGAAAAGCAATACTATAAAACGAAGAAGCATCCACGGGAAGCCACGACCAAAACTCCGGGAAAGCGATGGCTGGTGTCAGAGCAGCCCATGGAAAAGGTCAGGGAAGGCAATGGCTGGTGTCAGAGCAGCCCATGGAAAAGGCTTCTAAAAAAGCATAAATCTCCCACTGATGGGACGCCACGGCCTAAGGTGTGGCGTCCCGATCAGGGGGAGACTTCATCTATTAGTGGTTATAACCGGCGTTCTGGCTCCAACCGGTCTTGTTCAAGACAGAAGTCGGGATGGGGAACACACGGCGGGTCTTGTCGAAGGAAGCGTTCTTGTAGCTTCTCTTGTGGAAGCCATACTCGTCCTCGAAATGACCGAAACGGATCATGTCGTTACGACGCCAGTTCTCGTCGAAGAACTCACGTCCGCGCTCACTATAGATCTCCTCGAGCGATGGGTTGTGGTCGATCTGGGGAGCGTGCACATACGAACGGATCTGGTTGAACAGGCTCTGGGGCGTGTCGCCGTTGGTAGCCGTGGCACCGCGGGTGATGGCCTCAGCCTTCATCAGGATGATGTCGGCGAAACGGAAGATAGGCAAGTCGTTGCCTTGGTTACGTCCATTCATGAAGTCGGCGTCCGAAATGATCCACTTCACCGACTTGTAGCCTTGGTTGTAACCGTTCTCGTCGTTGCCCACATTGAGCTGATCCTCGCCATTCTCCTTCAGCGTGATGGTCTTTGACAAGGTGATGGTGTGGCCCTTGTAGGTCCAAGGCGTAGAGGTCTTCTTGTAAGTGACAGGATCGTAAACGTAGATGGTTCCCGCGAGAACGTGTCCTTGGCGGTCGTCCTGGCTCAGGCCCATGAGCAGATCCGACATCTCCGGCGTGATGGAGAAGTTGCCACCAACCGACCTCGAGAGCTTGGTGCCATAGTAGCTGCCACCAGCGTCGTTGGCCTTACGCCATGTGCGGGGGCGGCCATACTGCATGCCCGTTTGCTTAATGGCATCGTAAGGCATGGCGTAGATGAAGTCCTTGATCTGCGGACCGTTGTTGGGGTAGAACTTTGAGAGGTACGAATCGGTGAGATCGAACTTGCCACTCTGGATGATATCGTCGCACAGCTCCACCACGCGGTTCAACTTATCGTTGGAATAGCTGGCAGCATCGTAAGCGTCGACACTGGCAGCCGTATAGACTGGCCAGTTGAGATAGAGCTTGGCGAGCAAAGCCTCAGCCATCCAGCGGGTAGGCTTTCCGTAGGTGTTCTTGCTTACTTCGGTCTTGAGCTGCGGGATAACGGTCTCCAACTCATCGGCGATAAACTGCGCCACCTTGGCGCGGGGTTGGCGCTGTATCACGTCGGTCTCGCCCACAATAGAGTCGAGCACAGGCACGTCGCCATAGCTGTCCATCAGGATGAAGTGGTAGAAGGCGCGGATGGCACGGGCCGAAGCCACACCGGCTCCACCGTTGCTGCCACCCATATCGCGAATGGCGAAGTTGGCCTTGGTGATGCCTGAAGCCACATCCTCATACCAACCGATAGAGGCGTCGTCGGGCGAGAAGTTGTGCTGGCACATGTGGGCGTATGTGCCCGAGTCCCAATAGTCGCCGTCGAAGGTGATGCTAACCCATTCATCACTTGACAAGGCCTGAGCTTCCATGTAACGGCGCCCCAGCGTACCCAACAAGTGGTAATAAACATCGGAAAGTTTGGCCTCCTGCGCTATCTCTGAAGACGGATACTCCGTGTACTGAGAGTCGACGGAAACATCCAGGTCGGTGCAACCGGTCGTTAAGCCGAGCATACCTGCCGCACACATGATCAATATATTTTTTTTCATATTGAAAGTCTTTTTTTTATGGTTTAAAACTTAAAAGTTTACTTTCACACCAACCATGTAAGTGCGTGTGTGGGGATAAACGCTCCAACGATAGTCGACGCCAGGAGCCGTTCCACCCATGTAGACCTCGGGGTCGAGCCCCTTGTAACTGGTGATGGTGAATACGTTGTTGGCCGTGAAATAGAGCGTTGCGCTGTTGATCCAACCGTCGAAGCAGTTGCGGAAGGTGTAGCCAAGCGACAAGGTCTGCAATCGGAGGTAGCTGCCGTTCTCGATCCATCGGTCAGAGGGATAGTTGGTGCTGGTGTTGATCACCTTGCTGCCATCGCTGAGTTTCACCACCTGCTCTGTGGCAAAGTCGGCAAGCACGTTCTTGGTGCCGCTAGCAGAAGCCAGGTTAGAGGCGGCCATGTAGCTGGCGCGTGTGCCATTGTAGATCTTATTGCCAAACACACCGGTGAAGAAAGCGGTGAGGTACCAGTTCTTGTAGCTCACGGTGTTGTTCCATCCGAGGTTGAGCTTGGGCTGTGCATTGCCCGTGATAACACGGTCGCGGCTGTCGTCGGGAGCGGTCGTAACCTCGCCTGTGCGGGCGCCATTCTCGTCGTGGACATAGTAGGTTGACTGTCCGAGGTCGTTGAAGCCTGCAAACTCAAACGTGTAGAACGTTCCGAGAGGCTCGCCCTCGAGGATGCGCTGAGTGTAACCATTGTTAGACACACCGGCCACCATGGGGTCGCCCTGCGTGAACTTGTCGGTGTGATAGATCTCGTTGGAGAGCTTGTCCACACGGTTCATGTTGTGCGAGAGGTTGAGCGAGGTGTTCCAACGGAAGTCCTTTGTCTGGATAACGTCGGCGTTGATGGTAAACTCCACACCGCGGTTGGTGATCTCACCCACATTGGCGTTGATGTCGCCAAACGGATAGACGTTGGTAGAGACCGGATAGTTCCAAATGAGATCCCATGTCTTCTTGTTGTAGAACTCGATGGTTCCATTGATGCGGCCATTGAGGAAAGCATAGTCGATACCCACATTGAACATGCCGGTCGACTCCCACTTCAGGTTGGGGTTGGCGTTCTTCGTAGCGGCAAGGGTGCGATAGGTGGTTGTCACACCATTTTCGTCGGTGTAATCGAAATATCCGCTGGCTCCGTAAGTGGCCACGGCCGAATAAGCGCCGAAGCCCAGGGCGTTACCGCTGACACCGTAACCCACACGCAGCTTCAAGTTGGAGAACAGGTTCTGGTTCTTCATGAAGGGCTCCTCAGTGATGTTCCATGCGGCGCTAACTGAGGGGAAGGTACCCCAACGGTTGTTGCTGCCAAACACCGATGAACCGTCGCGACGGACGGTGGCCTGGAGCATATAGCGACCATTATACGAATAGTTGACACGGCCATAGAACGAAATGTTGCGAACCGTTTCCTTCACGTCGCTCGACACGCCTGAAATGCCGTCGATGGTGCTGGCGTAAGTGAGGTTGTTCCACTTCACATAATCGTCGAAGAAATTGTGAACGGTCAGTCCGAAGCCATCGTTGCCTACACGTTCCTCCCATGAGTAACCGGCCATGAGCGAGAGGCTATGCACCTTATTAAAGGTGTGGCTGAAGTTGGCGTATGTCTCAAAGGTACTCTCGTGTCCCTGACTGGTGTTGCGGTTGGCCTTTCCGTTTTGGCCTGTGGTGATCTCCGACAGGGTTGAGTGGTAGCTGCTTGATGTGCGCTGACGGTTGCCATACGAGTAGTTGGCGTTGAGGTCGAGGCCATCGATGATGTGGAGAGTGGCCTTGGCGGTGAACTGCTGGCGCTTCCAAGAGTTCTCGCTGGTATCCTCGTCGATCATGCGCAAGGGGTTGTAGTTCTTGTCCTTACCGGCCCAATCTACAGGATTGAGGGGTGAGAAATAGTTCATGGCATCCATGACCGATGCGCCCTCGTTGTCCATGGCCACACCGGCATACTCGCCATACATCATGTTGGCACCCACAGAGAGGTCGAGGTGGTCCTTGAGCACCGATGTGCTCAGCAACGAGCGCACGTTCAGGCGGCTCATGTCGCTGCCCTTGACCACACCCTGGCGGTTGTGGTAACTAACGCTGGCCATATACTTGGTCTTGTCGTTGCCACCGTTGATGCTGAGGTTGTGGTTGTGGCTGACACCCGTGCGGAGCACTTCCTTCTGCCAATCCACATCGCCACCGTTGTCGTCGACGGCAACACCCGTTTCCTGGCTCAGGGCCTTGAGGCCGCTGGCACTCATCATGTCGAGCGTCTTGGCCACGCGGTCGAAGCCTACATATCCGTTATAGCTGACGTTGGTACGTCCAGCCTTTCCTTTCTTCGTGGTGATGATGATGACACCATTGGCGGCCTTCGAGCCATAGATGGCGGTTGCGGTGGCGTCGCGCAGCACATCGATCGACTCGATGTCGTCGGGGGCCACCATGGAGATGTCCACACCGGGAATGCCGTCGATGACATAGTAGGGCTGCATGGCCTCGCCCGAGCGGAGCGATGAGGCACCACGCAGCGAGATGCTGGGTGATCCGTTGGGGTCGCCGGTAGAGGTAACAAAGAGTCCGGGCACCTTGCCCTGCAACATCTGTGCGGGGTCGGTGAACACGCCCTGATTGAGGTCCTTGGCATTGACCGTGGTGATCGATGAAGTGACATCCTTACGGCGCATGGTGCCGTAACCCACAACCACCAGTTCGTTGAGCGTTTCGTTCGACTCCTTCATCTGGGCATTCTGTCCGGGACTGATGATCTGTGCCTCATAGCCCGTGTAGGACACGCGCAACTTGGCGTTGGCCTTTGTGGTTGTCAGACGGTAACGACCATTGGCGTCGGTCGTGGTTCCGTTTTGGGTGCCTTGTTCCAAGACACTCACGCCAACGAGCGGTTCGCCATTGGCATCGGTGATGACACCTGTCCTAAGACCTTGTGCCATGGCCGTGGCTCCGCAAAGCAACAAAGCGGCTGATAGCAACGGGCGCTGCAATCTAACCTTCAATTGTTTCTTACCTTTTTTCATAAGCGTTCAGTTGATTAGTTTATAAAATGTGTGATAGTTTTTATAGTGGCTTCATTGCGTTCGCCTCCGTAATCGATGCCAGGCGCCGCTTGCACGGTGAGGCCGTCGACGGTTACGGCGGAGGCCTTCTCCACATAGAGGCCATACACCTTGTCGCGCACGAATCCCTCGTCGCGGCAGGGGCGCTTGTCGTACACGCCGCCCTTGTAAGGGGTCTGCGGGCGCAGGTTGAGGTGCACGCGGTTGAGCGTAATGTTGTTGACCTTCGTGTCGGTGTCGCCGCCGATGAAGCATCCATTCTCAGAGGTGGCGAATATGTCGGTAAAGAAAATGCGGCTCACCTCGCCCGAGCGGCCATGGGTCTGGCCCTTGGGGAAGCGCCAGTTGGCATCCTTGTTGTTGCCGTCGGCACGCGGATAGGAGGTGACGTAGATGGGTTCGGCCTTGCCCCACCACACGTCGGACCACAGGCGGCAGTCCATGATGATGTTGGAGAACGACACGTCGGTGATGGTTCCCTCATCGCGGTTCTGTATGCCCAGGCCTCGGTTGCTGGCGCTGATGATGCAGTTGGCGATGGTCACATTATATATAGAGTCCATGTTTTCCGACCCAATCTTCACGGCGCACGAGCGCGAGGTCATGGTGCAGTTGGTGACGGTGATGTTGTGGCAGGAGCCATACTCGGCAAACTCGCGTCGGTTTTTCAGGCAGATGCAGTCGTCGCCCGAGGTGATATGGCAGTTGGAGATGCGCACATTGCGCGAATGGTCGATGTCGATGCCGTCGCCATTGCGTATCTTCAGGTTGTTGAGCAGGTTGACGCCGTCGACCACCACATCGTCGCATCCCACGAAATGCACGGTCCAATAGGCTCCCTCGCGAACGGTGATGTCGCGCAGGTTGACCTGCTTGCAGCCGTAAAGCGTGAGCACATGGGGGCGCGGATCGAACGTGGTGACGGGTTTCAACTCGTAGGAGTCGCTGAGCTCAGCACCCATGAAAGCCACTCCGTTGCCATCGATGGTTCCCTTGCCCGAGAAAGAGAGGTTGCGGCAATTCTTGGCCCAGAGCCAGAGCATGCCCTCGCCCTCGTTTTTGCCGAAGGCGCTGAGGCGGTAAAGACTCTCGTCGGGATGGGCCTTGAGCGTGGCCGTGGCGTCGAGCACCAGTTCGACGTTCGATTTCAGCTCAATGGGACCGGCCAGGAACGTGTGGTTCCTGGGAAAATACACCTGGCCTCCTCCATCGGCACAACACTGGTCGATGGCGCGCTGGATGGCCGCCGCGTCGTTGGTCTTACCATCGCCGCAGGCACCATAGGCCGTGACATCATATATAGGTGTTTGGGCTGAAAGGTTCAGCACAGCAAGCAAGTATAAAAGCGGTAATATTAAGGTTCGTTTCATCGAGTTGGTTTTATGGTTGCAAATATATATTAAAAATGTTACAAAACCATGTCAAAAGCACTTTTTTTTCTTTAAAAACACATTAAAAAGTTGTTTCAGCGCTAACATACTTCAACCCTTCGGCACTCTACTGCTTGCATATTGCACAAGCTATGAGGAGGCCATCGAACTCAAAAAACATCCAACAATCTATACTAAAAACTACACTGTTCTTTTGAACGAAAGAAATGTTGGGCGCAAATACGCGATTCTCAGCATGCTTTTGTAAACCTCTAACATTCAATCAGTTACAATCTACGCATTACATTCAACACTCCCCATTTAACATTTCACACTAGTACTGATGCGATAAAATCGCATAGTTATTAAAATTCATCAAATAAAGTG
>NZ_JAXVAE010000105.1:0-39786 GCF_037460745.1 Hallella sp.
AGAGCTATTAGATGTGATGCGCACTTCAAATCACTCCAAATGTCGGATGAGCCAAAAAACGGCCGCAAACAGCGCATTTTGGAAACGAATGGCTCCACATTGCGGCCTCTCGCCACGACACGGCGGGCCGAATGGACCGACGCATGGCATGCAAGTCATGTCTTTCGATGAGCGGTCGGTCGTGCGTTTCGCTTGGCTATTGTATGGTTTTTTGGTCAAAAAGTTGTATCGGGATTTTGGGCGAAATAGCGCGCGCCATCGCCGTTTTTGCGATCTCGGAGCGACAAAAACCCGACATCCGTTTGCCATTGGGCATCTTTCGGGTTGCGATAGCTAAGCTTTCGAGGCGCGAAAGGTAAGAGATCGAGGTGCGAAAGGCCATGTATCGAGGTGCGAAAGATGGCTTTTCGCAGCGTGGAATGTGGGATGTGGGGTGTTAAACGAAGCGTTCAAATCGTAAAGGGTTAAACGTTAGGCGGTTACAAAATCGCGCGAGAATCGCGTATTTGGAGGCGAGTTACGGCTCGGCGGAAAAAACTGTGTAGATTGGGGTGTAGTTTGTGAAGATGTTTTCCATGCTGCCGATAAGTCGAAACGTAGTGTTTTCGTTCCGTCGTTCCCCTGACACGTCCATCCCCCGAGCGGCCTGTTTTTGTTCCTTTGTTCTGACAAAAGTGCACAATTATGAAAAACAATCGACATCGAAACACAATTTCGCCACCCGTTCTTCGTTATATAGAAGGTAAAGTAGCACTTTGTACCTCCTAATAACCCGCGTCAGGGACGCATAACCTAACATTTTCAATTGCAGAAATGAGTAATTAACCATACAACCATACAATGAAACAGAAACATCTAATTTGGGCAGCTGCGGCCGCGCTGGCCTTCCTTTTCAGCGCATCGGCCATGGCGCAACCACGCCACGCCAAGAAGAAAAAGGTGGTGGAAGCGAAGGCCGACGTATGCCCCTTTACCGACAAATGGGTAGAAGACGAGACCAAGTTTGAGGACCGAAAGCAAAAGGCCCACGCCACGTTTGTGCCCTATGCCTCTACGGCCTCAATGCAGCAGGACGACTACTACAAGCGCCCTTGGCTCACGCCCAAGCGCGCCAACTACTTGTTGCTCAACGGAAAATGGAAGTTCCGCTACACAGCCGACTGGAAGCAGGGCAAGCCCGAGAAAGACGATTTCTGGGCCGACAACGCCGATGTTTCTTCTTGGAAAGAGCTCCAGGTGCCCCTCAACTGGGAGATGGCCGGATACGATGTGCCCGTATACAACAACGTGGGCTATCCCTTCGAGAACAAGCCCCCTTTCATCACAGCGTTCAACGACAATTTCGACAAGAACCCCGTGGGCTCCTATCGCCGCAACTTCAACCTGCCTGAGGGCTGGGACGAGGGCAAGCGCGTGTTTCTCCACTTCGACGGTGCCTGCAGCGCCATCGTGGTGTGGGTGAACGGCAAGTATGCCGGCTACTCGCAGGGTGCCAACACCGACGCCGAATTCGATGTGACCCACCTCGTGCGCAAGGGCGCCAACAACGTGTCGGTGCGCGTTTACCGCTGGTGCGACGGTTCTTACCTCGAGGGTCAGGACATGTGGCACCTCGGAGGCATCCACCGCGACGTGTATCTCGTGGCCACGCCCAAGACCTTCGTGGCCGACCATTACATCACGTCGGCCCTCAACGCCGACTATGCGTCGGGCAGCCTCAAGGTGAACCTCACCCTCGACAACGCAGCCAAGGAACGCTCTGAGAAGACGCTCGAGATAGAGCTCCTCGACCCCCAGGGCAAGCAGGTGGCCAAGCAGGAGGCGCAGGTGGCCATGACCGCCAACGACTCGCAGAAGCAAATAAGCCTCACCCTCGACAACCTCACCGGCCTGAAGGCTTGGTCTACCGAGCAGCCCAACCTCTATACCGTTGTTGTGCGCCAGAAGGCTGCCGGCAAGGAGGAGATGGTGTTCTCCACCAAGTATGGTTTCAGGGATGTGGCCATCAAGGGCAAACTGGTGTACGTCAACGGCAAGCGCGTATTCTTCAAGGGTGTCAACACACAGGACATCCACCCGCTCTATGGCCACGCCATCGACGTGGAGACCATGCTTCGCGACGTGGTGCTGATGAAGCAGGCCAACATAAACACCGTTCGCACCAGCCACTATCCTCGTCAGGCTAAGATGTATGCCATGTTCGACTATTACGGACTCTACTGCATGAACGAGGCCGATGTGGAATGCCACAACAACCATTCGCTCTCCAACAACCCCACCTGGCGCAACGCTTACGTAGACCGCACGGAGCGCATGGTGCTGAGAGACCGCAACCACCCCAGCGTGGTGTTCTGGTCGCTCGGCAACGAGTCGGGCGGCGGCGACAATTTCCAGGCCACCTACGACAAAGTGAAGGAACTGCTCCCCGGCCGCGACGCGTGGGTCCACTATGAGGGCTATAAGCACGGCGCCAAATACTCCGACTTCGGTTCCGACATGTATCCGAGAATCGAGGTGGTGAAGAAGCAGATGGACGGCCTCAACAACAAGCCCTACTTCATCTGCGAGTATGCCCACGCCATGGGTCAAGCGGTGGGTAACCTGCAAGAATACTGGGACCTCATCGAGACGAGCACAGGCATCACCGGAGGCTGCATCTGGGACTGGGTGGACCAGGGCATCTACGACACGCGCCGCATTCGCGAGGGCCTTCCGCTGAAGGATCCCAAGACGGGGCTCCACTATTACACCTCGGGCTACGACTACACCAAGATGAACCACGGCTACAGAGGCTTCCAGGGCGACTTCATGAGCAACGGCATCATCACCCCGGGACGTGAGTGGACCGCCAAGCTCACCGAGGTGAAGTATGTTTACAGAGACGCCAACTTCGAGTCGTTCGCCAACCACACGCTCACCCTGAAGAACAAGCGTGCGTTCACCAACCTGGCCGACATCTACGACCTCAGCTACGAGGTGCTCCGCAATGGCGTTTCGGTGGAGAAGAGCCAGGTGGCCATCCCATCGGTGCTGCCCGGCAACACCTGCCAAATCAACATTCCCTACACCACCACTGTGGACGGGGAGGCCGAGTATGTCATTACCTTCAGCCTCGTTCTGAAGAAGGCCACATCGTGGGCCAAGCAGGGCTACACCATGGCCCAGCAGCAGTTTAAGCTCTCGGCCGACAACGCCGCGGGCGCATCGGTTGCCGACCCCACCTTCGTGCAGAAAGGCCACGGCCAGCTGCCCACCATCCAGGAGAAGGGCAAGCTCAAGGTGAAGGGCAACACCATCACCGGCAACGATTTCTGCATTGCCTTCGCCGAGGATGGAACCATCGCCCAGTGGACCTATCGCAACACGCAACTCGTGCAGCCCAACGCCGGACCCGACTTCAACGGCTTCCGACGCATAGCCAACGACAACATCAACCTCGGCGCCACAGGTGGTGTGGCCGAGAACGAGAACAAGGAGGAGGGTGCCCTCACCGGCAAGAAGACATTGGTGAGCGCGCCTAAGAAGCAGGGCAAGAACGTGGTGGTTGAAACGGCCGTTTCCAACGGCACCGACACCCATCAGATTGCTTACACCATCTATCCCAACGGAACGGTTGACATGAAGGTCACCACCAACAACTCGTCGGCCGAAACCCGACGTATCGGCATCACCATGCAGTTTGCGCCCGGTTTCGAGAACGTTGAGTATTATGCCAAGGGTCCGTGGAGCAACTACATCGACCGCCAGCGCGGATCGCTCCTCGGCCGCTACACCACCACCGTGGATGGCATGTTCGAAGAGCAGAGTGCGCCCCAGACCATGGGCGACCGCCAGGGCTTGCGCCAGCTCACTCTCAGCAACGACGGCACCCAGTTGCAGATTGCCACCGAGGGCATGGTGGCCTTCTCGCTGTCACATTTCGACGACGCCCAGTTCAACTACGACGTGTTCTATGGCGGCAAGCACCCCTACGACCTGGTGCGTTCCCCGCAGGTCTTCGCCCACTTCGACTTCTGGCAGCGAGGCATCGGAAACCGTAGTTGCGGTGGCGACTCGTGCCTGCCCCAATACATGACGCCTACAGGAGCCCACGCGTTTACCTTGCGCTTCACGCCAATGGCCAAATAAATAGGGAAGAACACTATAACCCCAAGGAAGGATGTTACGCATCGCATGTCGTAACATCCTTCCTCTTTTCGTTGCCGCCCCTCGTTTTTACATATAAATAACCGCGAGCAATCGGTAGCATGCGCTATATTAACTACGTTTCTTACATGTTTCAACAGATGAAGAAAGCAGAATGCATTATGTTTCCCGACCTTCACGGACGCGATTTTTGGAAGAAGGCGCTCGCCAACTCCTGCGAGTGGACCGCCAACAGGCTGATATTTCTCGGCGACTATTTCGACCCTTATCCCAGTGAGGGCATTGCGCCGACCGACGCCATCCGCAATTGGTGGGAACTGCAGCTAACGCTCCGTCAGCACCCCAACAAGGAGGTGGTCTTTCTGATGGGAAACCACGATGCGCACTATGTGAGCGCTACCTTCCGACGGTTGGCGCAAGGCAGCCGGTTCAGCGCCAGGTGGCGCGCCACGATAAGCGTGTTGCTCGGCAGCGTCGACTTGCAGATTGCGCACGAAACCCACATCAACGGCAAGCGCATCCTGTTTACCCATGCGGGCCTTACATATCCTTGGTATCTCGCCCACCGCAACATCATTGGCGAGCTCTCGGCCGACAACCTCAATGGGCTCACCAAGCGTGAGGAGGGATGGGAGGCTTTGGCCGACATCAGCGCGTTTCGCAATGGGTACGAAGCCTATGGCAGCGTGCTGTGGGCCGACCGAGGCGAGTTTACCCACGACGCGTTAGAGGGCGTGCCATTCGACCGGCAGATCGTGGGGCACAACCAGTTCTCGGGCAATGAGGCATTGACCCTTGGCACCGTGTCGATCATTGATTGCCATCACCCCTTTGCCTTAACAGCCGACCTCCAACTGGTACGAATCTAATTGTAAGGAATGAATATGACAACAACAATCGACTTATTGAGCGACAAACCGACAAGAAGTTCTTTACCAACCACGCTTCCTTATTCCTAAGGCATGCGAGCAGCATCCTGAAAGACAGCCGCAACTGAAACAGAACAGCATTGACAGCATTGACAACATAGCGTATCAGAAACTCCTTCGCCCGCTTGCGAAGGAGCGCGAGAGGCTCACCACCGAACAGTTTTTCTACGAGAGGAAAGAGACCGATCGCCTGGAGCATGACGGCATTACCAGAGACATAATATACAAGTATATCAAACGCAAACGATAAGCGCATGAGGGCGTGCCCAGTTTTCCCAACTGTAGGCACGCCCTCATTTGCTTATCGTTTGTGTTTGTGAGCTACTCCAAGCCGTTAAGTATCTCCACGCTGCTTCTTCCCTCGCCTCTCTTCTGCACATGGATTTGCACGGGGATGCGCTCCATCAGTTCCTCTCGGTGGGAGATGATGCCCACCCGTCGGTTCGACAGTCCGGCGATCTCTCGCAGCTTCTCGAGTGTGGCCATCACCGAGTCGAGGCTCTTCTCATCGAGCGTGCCAAAGCCCTCGTCGATGAAGAGGATGTTCACGTTCATGTCGGGACGGTTGAGCGACGAAAGCGCCAACGACAACGCCAGCGAGATCATGAAGCGTTCGCCACCCGAGAACACCGTGATGCTTCGCACCTGGTTCTTGTTGTAGCGGTCGAGCACGAGGATCGACAGCTGCTCGTTCTCCTCGCTGCAGGTTAGGGTGTAGCGGTCGGTAATCTGCTTCAGGTAGATGTTGGCGTTGTTGAGCAAGGGCCTGAGGATGTAGGTCTGAACGAGCGTGCGGAAACGCGATCCGCCAAAGATGCGGTTCAGCTTGTCCCATTTGCCGAAGGTCTCCTTGGCTTCCTTCAGCTTGTTTTCCTTTTCCTCCAACCTCAGCGTGTTGGCCTTGTTCTGCGCAAGTTGGTTTTCCACTATTCCACGCTCCGACGCCAAGGTCTGGATGGAAGCGTCGAGCTCGGCTTTGCGTTGCTCCAACGCGTCTTTGGAAGGCATTTCGCCGTTGTTGTCCTCCTTCAGTTTGGCCGTGATCTCTGCCACCCGCCGCCGAGCGGTTCCAAGGGCGTCGTTGGCCGACTTCAGGTCGGCTTGGGTCTTAGTAACCATTTGGCGTAGGGTGGGTATTTCACCCGTTTGGGCAATAAGGCGCAACAGGTGGGCTTCGGTTCGCCCTGTCTGCCGGTAATAGCTGTCGAGCTTGGTGGTGGCCTGACCGATGGTTGCCTCACACTCCTTGAGACGGTCGCTCAGCGATTTCACGGCAGCATGGTTGTCGGCCCATGCCTTGCTGATGTCGGCGCACGCCAACGGCTTGTTCTTTGTGGCCGGCTCCCATCCAGTGATCGCGCCAACCGATTGCTGTAGATTGTGCAGGGTGCCCAACAACTGCGTCGCCTTCTCAATGTCGGCGCGTTGCTTCTTGTCGGCCTCCTGCCGTTGGGCATATTCGTTGGCGTCGGCCGTCAACTGGCGCTTGGCGGCAGCCACATCCTCCGCCCATTGGGGATAGAATGGGGCGAGATCGGCCGATAGCTTGCGGTTCAGCTCATCAATGTCGTTCTTCAAGCCATCGACCGTCGACTTCAGGCGTGCCGTTTCCCTCTCGTTCGCATTGAGCGCCGCCTCCGCTTCGCCCTTGGCTTTCTCGGCCCCCGCTTTCTTCGCATCAAGCGTCTTCTTGTCTGCCAACAGGCGGTTGATTTGGCACTGCAACGATTCGGCTTCTTTCTGCGCGTCCTCCAACTGGGCGATGGTGCGCCTTAACGCATCGGCCGACTGCGCGACCTGCGCACCCAAGGTGTCGTCGACGGTGAGGCTTGCGGTCGCCGCCATGCTTTGGAGCTGCTGCTGGATGGCTTCCAGGTTCTTCTGCTCCCTTGTAAAAGTTTTCTCGCGGGTGTCAAGCTTGCCCTTCAACGTGTCGTGGTCCGACTTCGCCCCATTCCATCTCTGCTGGGCAAGGGCAAGGTGGGCGGCGGCTTCCTTCTCTTTTGCCTGAAGGGGCGAGAGGATGTTTTCAAACTCCTCGTCGACCAGCAGGTGGTCGATGCCCTGGCCACAGAGCGGACAGGTTGAGGCGTGCTCGGCGCGCAGGCGCTTGCGGAGCTCCCTCAACTGTTCGTCCACACCCATCTTCATGGTCGTCAGCAACGCCTTGGCTGCATCAGCCTCTTGGGTGGCTTGGACGTAGGTGGCGTGCGTAGCCTCGACGTTGGCGGCCAGCGTTCCGAGCGCCTTTTGGTCCGAATCGATGGCTGCCTTCAGCTCCATCTGCTTCTCTTGGGCCTCGGCCCTACTCTTAAGGCGCTGCTCCAGCAAGTCTAAGTGGGTCTTGCGTTGATTGGCGTCCTTCAGGTCGGCATTGACCTTGCCTGGCGCGAGCGCCTCTTGCTTCTTCACAAGGCCGTCGATCTCCTGCTGCTTGTTGTCCACGGCCCCTTCGGCCTGCTTGAGCGCTTCCACAGCTTTCGAGAGGTTACCCTCCAGTGCCTTGGCCTTGTTGGCCTGCTCAGCGAGGCGCACCGACTCTTTTTCCAGGCTAATCCACTTGTCTTCCAACTGGTCGACTTGGTCGGCCACCACACCCGCCTTGCCGTAAATGTCCGCGCGGTCTTGACGGTCGGCAAGCCATTGCTTGAGGGTGCGATGGGCGCTCCGCTGCTCATCGAACTGTTCCTTGCGATACACCAAATCGGCCGACAGCGCTTCGAACCGCTCTTTCGCCTCTGCCAATGCCTTCTCTGCCAACCCCTTGTTCTTTTCCGCCAAGAGCTTGTCGGCCAACAGCTTGCGCTCAGCGTCGGTGTCGTCCCAATCGTTTACCCAAGCCACTTGTCGCTTGAAATCGTCGCTCTCCATGACGCGTTCAAGGTCCTCTTTGCGCATCTCTTCCTTTTTTGCGTCATGCTCTTTGTTTTGCAGTTCAACCACGAGCGTAAGCCTTTGAGCGTTCTTGTCGCTCTCGCGCTGCTTGTCGTTTAGCGAGGCGGCATTCTCTTTTAGGGCGCGCTCCAACGCCTCCACCTCGGCGGCGCTGAGGGCGTGCTCCTTCTCCGTGTCAAGCTCCTTCTGGGCGAGGTCACACTGCTGCTTGGCCCTGTCGTAAAGGTTCTTGATGGCCTGGCCGTAGACGGAGAACTTCTCGGTGTTGGTGAGTTGCTCAAGGATGGCCTCGCGCTGCTCCTTGGTTCCCGTGAGGAATGTGTCGAACTGCCCCTGCGCCAACATGGCCATGCGGCCAAACTGCTCGAACGACAATCCGATGGCGTCCAAGAGCGGTTGGCCAGTCTTGGCCTCCACTTTCGTCCACGGCCCTCCATCGACGGTGTAGTCCCATTGGGAAGTTCTGTACTTGATGTGACGGCGGCCCGTGGTCTTGTCGGTGTTGCCCAGCTTCAAGCCCAGCGTTAGGCGGGCATGGTATTCCTTGCCGTCGTTGCCCACGAACACCACCTCGCTGTAGCTCTCGTCCTTGGGCGAGATGCCCAGCCGCGTGTACTGCTCTATGCAGTTCACCCTGATGCTCTCGCCCTCCCCATTGTTAAATTCGTTGTTGGTCTTGTTGGCAACGCCCGAGATGCGGGGCGTGGTCTTATACAACGCCATGGATATGGCGTCGAGGATGACCGATTTGCCCGCACCGGTATCGCCCGATATCAGGAAGATGCCGGCCGGCTCACCCGTCATGGCGTCGTTCAGTCCGTGTTGCAGATCGATGTCTGCCTTTTCGATAGACGCAATGTTTCTGATAGATATACTTTTCAACTCCATAATGCCCTACGCTATGCTTGTGTTCTTGTTTTTTCTCTCAGCCTTGGCCTTCTTGGTGGCCTGCTCCTCCTCGTTCATGCGAACAATTTCGGCCTCTACCTCCTCAAAGGCTTCGCGCACCATGTCGAGGTCGAGATGCTCATATTGGTCCTTGGTCTTCTCAATGAAGTCCATCGGGTTCTGCATCTCTTGCAGCTCAGCCACTTCAAACGTGGGCTTGCCCATGGCGTCGGTGCGCTCCTCGGCCTGCCCCTCCCAAATGATCTTGGGATTATAACGTATCTCGTCGCCATAGGCAAGCAGCTCGTCGTAAACCATCTGATTGAAGTTGGAAGGCAACGCGACGGCATAATCGACCCTCAAGCGGAAATAGCCCGTTGCGTGATCCTTGGCAAACTGCGCCACGCCCGCTATGGCCTCCTCCGCACTGTGGTAGGCGCCTTCGTGAGGGAGCACATGGAAATGGCGTAGCTCATCTATCCGAAGCTGCTTGACGGTCACGGTGCCCTGATGCTTGTCGATATCGACGAGGCTTACCGTATGGGGATAGGCCTCGTCGCAACTAACGTGGAGCGCGCTGCCCGAATATCTCACCACAGGAGCCGGATAACTCACCTCCTCCTTCATGCAATCCTCCTGATGGCCTATGGTCTGCGGCTTATGGATGTGGCCGAGGGCCAGGTAGTCGTAGCCCTCGCCAAACTCAGAGAGCGCCTGCGTCTTGAGCTTTCCGATCTCAAAATCATGCCCCGTTGCGTCGAGGCCAGCCACTGCCGTATGGCCCATCATCACCACCGGCTTGCCTTCGTCATTCTCTTGCGCCACCTTGTCGAGAAGGGCTTGCAACTGTTCGCGCCTTGCGCCAATCATGTGTGGCAAGGCCACAACGTATCCCGTCTTCAGGCGAATGATGAATTTCTCCTCCCATCCTTCCTGCGCCACGATCGACGGGCCCGTGCCTATGATATGCGTGTTGGCGAGCTGCCACACCTCACGTTCCGTTTGTAGGCGCGAAGCCGAATCGTGGTTTCCCGCCGTGATAACCATCGCCATGCTTGGGCATTGGCGGTGCAGCTCCATAAACTGGTTGGCGAAGGCCTCCTTGCTTGTGGCCGATGGTTGCTGAATGTCGAACACGTCGCCGCTAACGAGCAACGCATCGGGCTGGTAGGTTCTGCACCAACGGGCCAGCTGGTTGAAGAAATGGCGGTGCTCGTCGCGCCGCTCATAATTTTGGTAGATTACCTGTCCGAGGTGCAGGTCGGCGATATGCAATATTCTCATATCCGAGTGGGGTTTATGTTAGGTCGAAAGCCGCGGGCACATCCCTTGGCTTTTGCAAATATAGCCATTAAAACGCATTATCCCAAGAAATGGTACGTGTAAAAAGCCTCTATCAGCGAAAAAACGTGGACCGCCCCGTGGCCTTTGTCCGCACAATGTGGTAGCTTTGCAAGCAGAACGCAATACCTATTATCAGCATAGCCTAACGCAACACACACATTAGCACATTTGGCAGAACCCCTCATCGATGGCAACCTCTACATCATTAAGAACGGCGAGAAATACAACATCGCCGGAATAAAATTGAAATAACCGCCGCCCCCCCACAAGGGTCAAGCAATCGTGAAGTCGAAAAAACTAAAGACCATTGTCAACCAGCAGCTTAAGCAAGACCTGTTTCCTCGTCCGGCTGCAAAAAGAGCTTTGTTGATATGAAATACAAAATTATTTATTAACTTTGCATCATCACTTCTAAGGCAAACTTACCTCAGACACACTCAGTGAAACACTACCAAATAAAAAGCGACACATCATGGAAATAACCGAACCGTTATTGAAGGAGCGTTTCAGAGCGCTCAACCAAGAGATCTTCGATGGCCAACTGCGCATGCCTACCAAAATGAGCGTAAGGAAAATGACACTTGCAGCAGGACAAGCGAATTACAATAAAAAGCGTATGAGGACCACCCTAACCATATCGTCATGTTTCGACTTTACGCCGGCGACGCTCGACGAGGTGATGATTCACGAGATGATCCACCTCGCCCACGCCCTTCAAGGCCATAGGATGTCGCACGGATGGCGCTTCAAGGCCGAATGCCGGCGCATCTATAAGGAGCACGGCATTGTGATCCGCGTAAGAGCCAAGCACATTCCGCTCAAAGAACAATACAAGAATATAAAGATCCCTCTCTATGAGAAGGTGATCTATTATCTGCTCACCCCGCTGCGGATCTTCGACCGCATATTGTAAGGCAAGCCATCGCCCCCCTTGCAGATGGCACTTGTCCCATTGCGCACTCAACATTCCCAACAACCCTCCCCAAAATCTACACTGGTTTTGTCGCCGAACCACGACTCGCCTCCAAATACGACATTCTCGCGAGTTTTTGCAAATGACTAATATTCAATCACTTACAATTTAAACACCCCATTTAACGCTCTACACCCCACATTCCACATTGCGAAAAGCCACCTTTCGCACCTCGATACATGGTCTTTCGCACCTCGATAGCTTACCTTCGGCGCCACGAAAGCTTAGCTATCGCAACCCGAAAGATGCCTAACGGCAAATGGAAGTCGGTTTTTTGTCGCTCCGAGGGCGCAAAAACGGCGATGGCGCGCTCTATTTCGCCCAAAATCCCGGCACAACTTTTTCACCAAATATCTTAACATCCATCAGAACCATTGGCCACGCCGATCGCTATGCCCCGACGCACGTCTCGCCGGGCATTCCAGGGACCAATGCAGCAAAAATGTGGCATGACATAAAATAATTTGTGGCAACCACCCTCGCGTAATCCTATTTTTGTTAACTTTGCAGAAGCTTTCAGAACCGGGCAGCGCCAACGTCGCCCCACCCCACCTGGCGCCTACCCACTACGATACTACCCTAATAACCCAAATATGATTTCTAAAACCAAACTATTGCAATTAGTTGTCGCGTTCCTGCTCATCGTTGGCATGGCCAACACGAAGGCGACAGCGCAGATCGTGGAGAACCCACAAGGGGTTTGCGACCTCTTGAACCGTATCGGCGGAGAGGGCACAGCCGAACGCATCGTAACCATCGTAGACCCCACCGTGGGCTCGTCGATACGCGAGGCATTCGTGGTGACCTCGAAAGACGGAAAACCGTGTGTCAAGGGATCCAACCTGTCGGCCCTCACAACCGGCATCAATTGGTACCTAAACCATTACGCCCATGTCAACCTCGCATGGAACAACCTCACCACCAACCTCGCACAGATGGAGCTGCCCGTGCCCACCAAGCAGGAGAAACACTCCACGGCCACGAGCTACCGCTACTATCTCAACTATTGCACCTTCTCTTATTCCATGTCGACCTGGACGTGGGAGCGCTGGCAGCAGGAAATCGACTGGATGGCGCTCCACGGCATCAACATGCCCCTGCAGATCGTGGGTCTCGATGTGGTGTGGAAGAAGCTCCTCACACAAGACCTGGGATATACCGACGACGAGGCCAACCAGTTTATTGCCGGGCCCTGCTTCCAGGCGTGGTGGGGCATGAACAACCTCGAGGGATGGGGCGGCAAGAACCCCGACTGGTGGTATAAGCGACAGGAGGCGCTGGCCAAGAAGATCCTGGCCCGCGAGCGCGAATTGGGCATGCAGCCCGTGCTGCCGGGCTACGCCGGTATGGTGCCAAGCGACATTGCCAAGAAGGGCTATTCGGCCAACAACCAAGGCAACTGGTGTGGTTTTGTGCGGCCATACATCCTCGACCCCAACACACAGGCGTTCGCCGACATTTCCGAGAAATATTACGCGCGCCTCGCTGAGGTGATGGGCACATCGGCCTACTACAGCATGGACCCCTTCCACGAGGGCGCCAACACCAGTGGCATCGACGTGGCATCGGCCTACAAGCGCATCGGCGAGGCCATGTTCAAGGCCAACAGCAAGGCCAAGTGGGTCATACAGTTCTGGCAGTGGAGTGGCGCCCAATACAACGTGCTCTCGCAGGTGGACAAGGGCAAGCTCATCGTGCTCGACCTCTTCAGCGACGCCCACACCCATTTCGCTGAATACAATGGCCACGACGCCGTTTACTGTATGTTGCCCAACTTCGGAGGCCGCACCGGTCTCTTCGGTCGTCTGTCGAAGGTGATGACCGATTTCTACACTCAGAAATCATCCTACGCCAACGTGAAGGGCATTGGCGCCACACCCGAGGCCATCGAGCAGGTGCCCGTGCTCTACGACGCCCTCTTCGAACTGCCTTGGCGCGCATCAACACCCCCTCTCGATACGTGGCTGAAAGACTATGCTTTGGCCCGATATGGCGTTTCCAACGAACAGGCGCTGAAGGCGTGGGGGCAGGTGAGCCAGACGGCGCTCCGATGCGAGACGGCACTGCAAGGCCCTCACGAGGCCGTGTTCTGCGCACGCCCGTCGCTCACCGTCGACCGGGTGTCGAGCTGGGGCGGAACCAGCATCTTCTACAACCCGCAGGGCATGATCGGCGCGGCCCACAACCTGCTCGCAGCCAACCTCACGGGATCCAACTACAGTTACGACCTTACCGACTTCGCTCGCCAGGCGCTCACCGACTATGGCCATGAGCTCCTCGCATCGATCAACGAAGTGGCGACCAGCGCCAGCGACGCCAAGACCTACGCCAACCGACGTGACGCCTACCTGCAACTGATGCTCGACCTCGACCGCTTGCTCTCTACCAACCCAAACTTCATGCTTGGCAGATGGACCACCATGGCGCGCGCCATCGCCGACGAG
Organism: Hallella sp.; assembly: GCF_037460745.1. Taxonomy (NCBI): domain Bacteria; kingdom Pseudomonadati; phylum Bacteroidota; class Bacteroidia; order Bacteroidales; family Prevotellaceae; genus Hallella; species Hallella sp. Next base: position 13,620 of record NZ_JAXVAE010000105.1, read on the forward strand.
GCGGAGGGAACCACCGAGGCCGACCGCCAATGGCTCGAGCTCAACAACGCACGCACCCTCATCACCACATGGGGCAACGAAACGGCGAGCGAGGCCGGTGGCTTGCGCGACTACTCGTATCGGGAGTGGGCCGGCATGCTGAAAGATTTCTATTACCCTCGCTGGAAGGCGTTCTTCAGCCATCGCGACAACGGGACGGCCCTCCCCAACTGGTTTGCCAACGACTGGCAATGGGCCCACAACGCATCGCTGAGCTATTCGAACCAGCCCGTGGGCAACACCCGTGAGGTGGCTGCGCAATTGCTCGGCAAATACTTCGCCACGCTCACCAAGGCCGACGCCTCACCTTATTATATCTATCGCCACATGGCCACCGACGCCACGGCGTCGATCGTGTTCACGGCCCTGCGTGGCACCACATTCGCCTTGCCCCTGACCCTCGCCGACGGCGCCAAGGCCACGTTGGCCATCGACATGAACAACGACGGCTCGTTCGCCCCCAACGAAACGGTGGAGGCGCCGACCTTCGACATTCCTGCCAAGGCCCTGTGTGGAAAGATGAAGGCGATGCTCACCCTCGACGACGGCACGCAACTGGCCTTCACCATCGTCGTCAAAGACAACATTACCCAACCGAGAACCGTAACGGTGCAAACGGCCGACGCCAAACAGGGCAGCGTGCAGATCGTGGGGGCCACGGGCCTGTCGGTCACAACCGACAAGGAGGTCACCCTGCGCGCCAAGGCAGCCAGCGGATGCGAGTTTCTCAACTGGACCGACGCCTCGGGACGCGTGGTGAGCACCGACAATCCCTACACCTACTATGGCGCCGCCCCGGAGACCTTCACCGCCCATTTCTTTGCCGACAAATGGGGAACGCCCGCGGAGAACATGGCCGACTACAACGACATGAAATCCTACGGACAATACCTGCGGTCGCTCACCGTGGCGCAAAACGGCGGCGAGGAGAAGAGCATCTACGCCACAACCGACTGTCCGGAGGCGTTGTGCCAAACCACACAGACGGTCAAGGCGCCCCAAGGAAGCCTGTTTAAGCTTCACTGGCTCTCGGCCGGCGGACTCAACTACTGCCGTCTCTCGGCCTACATCGATTGGAACGGCGATGGCAATTTCGATGGCGACAACGAGTTGCTGCAGGTGTATGGCGCGAAGGACAGTCCCGGCAACGACGCGCTGAACAATTACACCCTGACCGTCACTCTGCCCTACGACGTGCCGCTGGGCATCACACGCATCCGCCTGCGCTTCGACAGCTCCTGGGCCCCGGGATGGGACAGCATTACCGACGCCATGCCGGCTAAGAGCGAAACGAAGCGCATGGTGTACGACATACCGCTCTTGGTGACCAACAAGGCCGACGAGCCCTGCACCGTGACGGTGAAGACGGCCAACGCCAAGCAGGGAACGGCCGACGCCAACGGTCAGCCCGACACCTACACCTATGGCGCCGGCGAGGAAATCGTGTTGCGCGCCTATCCTGCCGACGGCTATGCGGTGGACTACTGGACAGACACCTACGGACGCCGTGTGCCGAAAGCATGGGCCGACGCCAACTTCCTCCGTTTCTACGCTCCCGAGAGTGGCACCTACACCGTCCACTTCAAGCAGGCCCAGCCCAACGCCATCGAGGCCGTGGGAATCGACAACGCCCCGTCGGCAACCGTCTGCGACCTCCAAGGCCGCAAGGTCGACAACAAGCGCCACCTTCACTCCGGCGTTTACATCGTGAACAGGCACAAGCAAATTGTGAAATAAAAAGCGCACGCGGCAAGCCTAACCCGTAAGCCGCAGGCACACTCAGAAACAATGGCGGCAATCGCTCCCCCACAGAAGCGATTGCCGCCATTCGTTTGTATTCCCCCATCGCTCCCCATGGCCTTTGGTGGGGTAATGTGGGCGGGCATGAAAAAAAACTTGGGCGTTTTCTTGCAAATATGAAACATAGTGCATATCTTTGCAACTAACAGGTGAATTGAGCGCAATTCCTCCGTTTTTTAACAAATACGGCCTGAATAGTTACAATGTTAAAGATTCTATTAATTATTCACAACTAAAGAGTTACAAGATCTATGACCAGAAGCATTATTTATTCTTTTCTCGTCGCACTCGTTTCGTTTGGATTCATAGCATGCGACAGTGATGATAACGGAAAGCAGACGAAGGTGCCCGAAGGCGCCAAACCACCCACAGAATTCAAACTCGGCGATTGCGAGGATGAAGCCAATGCCAAGGACGCCATCAAACTGGTGGTGAACAACTGGGGCGAACAAGGCGACCAGGAGTTTGCATCCATCGAGCTCTTTGCCGATGGCCATTTCCTCATTACCACGCCCAAGGCGGGCAAGTTGCCGAAGCGCGCAGCAAGCGCCACACGCAGCGCCAACATCTTCAAGCGCCACGGCGACGCTCCGCTCAAGACACGCGCAACCGACATCAACGGCTCGATCGACTTAGAGAACGGCGCCTACATCTACGGTACCTTCACACGTGTGAAGGAAGGTGTGTACAGCCTGAGCAACAACACGATGATCGAGATCAAGGACAATCATGTGTCGGGCAGCACCACCATCATCTACACCAACCGCTATGGCGTGAAGATCGTGGTTGCCGTAACGGTCGATTTCGACTACAAGCCGAAGCCCGCCGTGCGCCAGCTCTGCCGCTCATGGCGTATGGACAGCTCGGAGCTGTGGTTCACCACCGAAGACACCTATATTGCCTACGCTAAGCAATGGCTGAAGCTCGGCCGTGTGATGCAAGAGGTAACCATCACACCCGAGGGCCGCGCCATGGGCTTCGACGAGGACGACGTGGCCGAGGACAAGGACGACTACTGCCTGCGCCTGGTGTTCTCGCCCTGCGGCACCTACCTGTGCTTCTACAAGGATGGCGAAGTGGAAGTGGGATTCTGGGAATGGAAGGACCTGCAGAATGGTGTCATGCGCCTGTGGGAGCCGTTCGATATCGACGATGATGACGACGACGACGATGTGGACGAGTACATGGATGTCACGGTGCGCTTCGACGGCAAGAAGATGCGCATTTACCACGACTTCATGGACGAAGAGAACGACGTGATGTTCCGCGCCTACGGCGTAAGCACATTCAGCGCAAGATATTAACCCCAAGCGCTTCGCACGCCACATAGGCATGCGATGAGAGATAAGGAAGGTGTGCCGGTCCCGCTCCTCATGGTGAGTGGGGGCCGACACACCTTCCTTCGTTTTGACGAGCCAGCAACCTCCCTCATCCGTTCCTCTTCCCAGTCTGAAACGAGCCAGCAACCTCCCTTATCCGTTCCTCCTTCTGCGCTGAAACGAGCGAAGACATTTTTGGCGACATATTTGTCGCCACCGCCTTTACCTCACGCGCACCAAGCCGCTCCCGCCACAAAGCGGGCAGCGCTTCTTACCTAAGGCCGATGGGGTGTTGGGCCTATTCGCCAGCAAGAAACCGCTTGATTTGAGGAAGCAGCGCCGTCGCCTTCGCCACACCGGCCTCATACACCCGCCTCATCTTGTCCTCCTTGAGGCTCAGACGGCCAATGTTGAGCTTCTCGTCGGGGTAAATCAGGAACGTGTCGCCCTTCTGCTCCTCGGTGTACAGGTAGTCCAACTCGCCATTATACATCACATGGCGGTGGGCCATGAGTTGCGCCACCTTGGGATAATCGCCCAGAAACATCTTCATGGCCCATCCCACATGCGCCTGCCGCTTCCTATAGTCAAGGGGTTGCGTCAGCACCACCACGTTGCGCTGGTACCCCATTCGCTGAATAAACTTAAGCGGAATGCAGTCGGTCAATCCGCCGTCGAGGTAATGGCGCCCATCTATCTCCACGGGGCGCGCAAACACCGGCATCGACGCCGAGGCCTGCATCCACCTGAGGCCCTTGCCATCTGCGTCGGTGATCTCGCGATACACGGGTCGCCCCGACACGATGTCGGTGCAAACGGCATAGAACCGCATGGGATTAGTGCGGAACGCCTCGAAATCGAATGGGTCGTACTCGTAAGGCAGCAGGTGGTAGGCGAACCGCTCATTCACAAAGTTGCCCGTCTTTACCAGCGACCGCCAACTCATATAGTCGGCGTTGTCCTTGTATCTCAGGTTGTAGCGCAGCGCCCGTCCCGGCTGGCGCGACTTGTAGTTGCAGCCAAACACCGCACCGGCCGACACGCCCACCATGGCGTCGAACCCAATGCCGTGGCTCATAAACACATCCAGCACGCCATTGGTGAACATCCCTCGCAAGCCACCGCCTTCCAAGACGAGGCCCATGGGCACTTGTCGTAATACATTGTTTTCCATCATGTTGCTTTTTGTTTTGCGCACGCTCCGCCACCAAAGTACTTGGCGGAACTACTCCACCGAGAATGTGTAACAGAGGCTGGTGAGGCCAGCCCTCCGATCATCAGCATGGCTGAGAAACGATAAAACACGAAGCTTGTTCAAATGTTTCATAACGTGAAATAGAATAATTAGAAAAAGACTTAAGTTGTTATGACCGTCTTAGCCATAATGAAATATCAAACCGCATTTGTTTTGTGGTTGCAAAGGTAAGTAAAACAATTGGTTTACTCAATTATTTAGAAGAATAATTTGCGACAAATGTTCAATCGGGAACCTGCCCAGCGGACGGGCTTCCTTGGCACCTGTTCGTTGGGGCAGAACAACGCCCCCCAATAGGCCGTTAGACCGAAATGGGAAGAATTATCCCACATCGGCCATTAGACCGAAATGGGAAGCCAACGAAAAGGAGGTCTCCGAGTGGCCCGTCTGTCACTCGAAGACCTCCCTTGTGTTGATTGCACCTTATTGGATGTTCGTAATTTCCTCTTCCGACAATCCAGACGCTTGCACGATGGTTTCGATAGGCACGCCAAGCGACAGAAGGTTGGCGGCTATCCTTTCCTTCGTTTCTTTCTCGCCTTCGGCGGTGGCCGTCAGTCCTCGCTCATTCCGCCATCTCGCGGTCGAGGCGGTCGCGCCACAGATACTTGCGCGTTTCGTGCACCACCACGCCATTGAGGCAGATGAGCGACAGCAGGTTGGGAATGGCCATGAGGGCGTTCATGCAGTCGGCTATGTTCCACACGATCGCAAGGTTCGCCACGCTGCCCACAAACACCGCCACGATGTAGAGCAGGCGGTAGGCCAGCGTCCAGCGCTTGCCCTTCAGATACTCCATGGCCCGCTCGCCATAATAGCTCCATCCGAGAATGGTGCTGAAAGCAAACGTGAGGAGGCCGAAGCTGAGGATGAATGGGCCCACCACGGGAATCTTGGCAAACGCCACCTTCGTTAGCTCCGCCCCGTTCTGATAGTCGATGTCGGGATAGGCCATGATGCTGCTCACAATGACCAGGCCCGTGAGGGCGCAGATCACCACCGTGTCCCAGAAGGTGCCGGTCGACGACACCAGCGCCTGCCTCACGGGGTTCTTCGTGCGCGCCGCCGCCGCCACGATGGGCGCCGAGCCCAGTCCCGACTCGTTGCTAAACAGGCCGCGCGCTATGCCGTAGCGGGCCGCCATGATCACCGAGCCGCCCGCAAAGCCACCGCCCGCGGCTTCGGGCGAGAAGGCCGACCGCACAATGAGGCGCAGCGCCGGAACCACATAGCTGGCGTTGGCCTGCAATATGTAGACACACCCCAGCACATAGAGCAGCGCCATGAGCGGCACCAGCATGCTACACACCTTCGAGATGCTGCTCACACCACCGATGATCACCGCCGCCGTGAGCAGCGTCAGCACCACGCCACACACCTCCGTGCCGATCCCATACGAGGCGTGCATAATGGTCGATATGGCGTTGGCCTGCACCGTGCAGCCTATGCCGAAGGCGGCCAAGGCGGTGAACGCCGCAAACAGCACGCCCATCTTGCGCCAGCCCAAGCCGCGCTCCAAGGCATACATGGGGCCGCCCTGCATGCGTCCGCCCTCCGACCTCACACGGTATTTTATGGCGAGCAGCGCCTCAGCGTATTTCGTGGAGATGCCAAACACGCCCGTCAGCCAGCACCAGAACACCGCACCCGGACCGCCCAGCGCCACCGCCGTGGCCACACCGATAATGTTGCCCGTGCCGATGGTGGCGGCAAGCGCCGTGGCCAATGCGCCAAACTGCGACACGTCGCCCTGCTGCGACGAGTCGCGCTGAACCGACAGGCGGATGGCGGTGAGCAACTTGCGTTGTGGAAACCGCAGGCGGATGGTGAGAAAAACATGGGTGCCAAGGAGCAGGATGATCATGGGCCAGCCCCAGAGCCACGCGCTCAGCGTGGCGAAGAATGTGGTTGCATTTTCCATGGGCGATATGTGTGTTGTTGTGGCCTTGCGGCTTTCAGAATGATGGTTATGCCATGGGGTGGGTGGCAAAATGCTTTGTAAAACTGCCGCAAAGGTAACAAAATAAAGCCAAACCACCGCAACATGTGGCGAAAAGTTTGTGGTGAGGCAAGCGCGCCCCACCATTCTTCACACCACATCCTACATTATTATTCCACGCTCCACATAGATAATCGCTCCCTGTTCGCTGTTACCAATTATAGCCGTGGAAGCGTAGCATTTGCTGGGCCATTGGGTCGCCGGCGTTGGCGGCTTTGCGCAAGAGCCGGAGACCCTTGGAGGTGTCGGTGGGGCCGCCGCGCCCTTCAAGGAGCACGAGGCCGTAGAGGGCGTCGCCCAGGGTGAAGCCGAAGTAGGCCACACGCTCCAGTAGGCGGCGGGCACGATGCTCGTCGTCGTTCGAGTTGTTGTGTAGCAACAGGTGGGCGAGGTTGCAAGAGGCTTGGGCATAGTTGGCGCCCATGTAGCGTGCGCCTTCTCCTTCCCACTTGCGGTGCTTGATGTAACGCATGTAATAGCTGATGGCCCATCGCTTGTTCTCGCGGCCGTATTGCGCATAATAGTGCATGTGGCCCAACCAGAGGAGCGACTCGTCGCAATGGTCCTCGCTCCGTTTGAACCAATCGTAAGCCTTATCGTAGTTGGGTTTCACCTGGTGGCCCATCACAAGGAACAGGGCCTTCATGTTCATGGCCAAGTGTTGGCCCTCCTCGGCGGCCTTCGAGAAATAGCGATACGCCTGCTGGCCATACCAATTAGGGAAGTGACTGCCCGGAAGATCGGCTATCTCGTAATCGTCGTAGTTTACGTAGCACTCGTTGTAGAGGCAGGCCAGCCATAGGTGCGTGTCGCGCCAATGGGGGGTGAAATGGTCGCTTACGGCCACCACCAACTCGTGGGCCGACCGCAGGTTGTGGTATTCTGTTTCGAATGTCACGTCGTCTTCGTCAATTTCGTCTTCATCTTCGTACTCGTCGTCCTCGTCGATTTCTTCGTCATCTTCGTACTCGTCATCTTCGTCGTCTTCGTCGCAATCCTCATCTTCGTCGTCTTCGTCGCAATCCTCATCTTCGTCGGTTTCGTCGCGGTCGTCTTGGCTCTCCTCATCCTCCAAGTCGTCCTCGTCCTCGCAGTCGTCGGTTTCGTCCTCATCGTCGCCATCGCCATCCTTGTAGCATATCCAGGCAAAGTAGACCAGCATGTCGTCGATGCACGGCGTGGAAGGCCGATTGCGGACCTCATCTATGCAGCAGAAGAGCAATTCGCGGGCCAGCTCATACTCCTCTTCCTCGATGAGCTGATGGAGCATGCCGCCCACATCATATTGCTCCGGCGCGAAGTTGTGTTTCACGCAGAGCGCCATATTGTCGATCCAAAACCTTACCTCGCGGGCGCGCTCGGCATCGGGATCCAGTTCGGTGAGCACATCCGGGTCGGTTTCGTCCTCGAGCTCCATCATCTTGCGTGCCCAGGCGCTCGTCGCTTCGTCGTAGCGGGCGGCGGAGGGTTGGTTGTCCTTGGGGTTGACGGTTGGTTCCGGCAGGGGCTTGTCGTACACCTTGGTGATCTTGTCGGCTTTCGCCTGCTTGCGTTTGAAGAAATCGAATAGGCTCATCGTAGGGTGGTTTGAAGGTGGGTTAATAATGCGGTGGGGTTTATGTTGCAAATGTATATAAAAAAAGGCAGACTAAAGAAATTTTGGATGTTGAATGTGGAGCGGGGAATGATGTTGTTGTTGAATGTGGAAGGCACCATCACGAGCCGAAGTTCCTCGTCCTCATGCGTAATGCCGAAGCATACCTCCCTCGCCTTGGGCGAATAGGCTTCGGCCAGAACGGCAGCGTCGTTGGCCTTTGCCCGCTTTGCGATCTCCTCTGTTTCCATAAATGTGGCTCCCCTTAATAGGATAAGGATAACCCGCAGATGACTGCACGATGCCCTGTTAATAATCATTAACGGCAAACCCCACACACTATTATGGCGAATGCGAAGTGTGTGGGGGTAAAACAACGTAATCCCAAAAATCATCATGACTTTTGGGATTACGTGTTGTGGGTTCTTTGGCCTCATGCCTCAGTTCAAGGCATCAGTCCCAGAAACCGTAGTAATAGCGGAAATCCTTCTTAAACAAGATGCTGTTGTCCGGATTCTGCTCATCGATGAGCCGGAACACCGCAGGCGACAGCTTGGTGCCGTCGGTAGGCACAATCTTGTAGGTTCGCCATTCGCCCTTCGGGGCAATGGCGTCTACGACATACTTGAACCCGAGGTCGTAAATGGTGTAGCCCAAACCCGAGTGTTCGGTGCCCGTATAGCGGAGCTGAATCTTGTCGGCGCCAGCCTTGCGGATGTCGAAGGGGAAATGAATCTCGCCATCTCCATACCACATGTTGACCGTAAGCACAATCTTTCCGTTGCCTGCGGGATTGAACGTAATATTGTTCAACGTGGACGAGGGATACTTACTGCCATCCAAGGCAGCCTTGGCCTTATCCCACTCGCCCCTTGTCCAGGATCCCAGGCAACTGTAGCCAAAGAACTTGTCGTCGTTCTCATCGACATCCTCCGTGTAATAGTCGGCGTAGGGACGTGGAATGATGCGGGCACCCGTGAGCTTGTCGGTATAGCCATCCAGTTCCTCGTTGAGCGCCATTTCCTTGATGATATACCCCTTATACTCGATGTTCTCGATCAGGTAGATGCCTCCCACAAGATTACCATACGAGTACATGTGCTCCACGGCCTTGCCTCCTTCCTCGTCGGGGAAATACAGCAACAGGTTGCCATATCCACTCAGGAACTGGGCCTTCATGGTGTCGCCAGCGCAGACAAACGCACAGTTGTAGGGACTATACGACGCCGTTATCTCATCGCTCCTGTTCTGGTACTCCTGCGCTGGCATCTTCATCTTTATCATCATGAAGGGCAGCTGCTTGGTCTTGCCACGACCGAAGATGGTGTCCTCGTTCGCCGAGAAGCGGTCGAGGCAAAACTCGAAGTCGGCCTGCAGGTCTTGTGCGAAATACTGCGACTGGTCGGCGTAGTAATGGAAGAACTCATTGTAGGTGTCGAACGAGAGCACTATACCATTGTCCATCTTAAACGAATAGGTGCTCTGGATGCTGTCCTTCGTGCTCACATTGGGCATGTTCCTCGTGGAAAGCGAATTGTAGAAGGTGCAATAGTCTTGGTCGAACCTCACGGCGAAAGTGGCCAAGTGGGGATGGCGGCCAAAGGTGGGTTGGTCGGTGTAGAGCGCCCAGCCATATTCGTTGTTGTTGAACACGCGGCGATACTCCGCCATCCATTTGTCCTGGCGTGTGGCCGGCTCATCGGCAAACAGGTCGTCTTCCATCATCTGGCAAGAGCCCAGGAGCCATACGGCCAAGGCGCCCACGGCGCATATAGTGAATAGTTTTTTCATGGCGATTCTATTTAAGGGTTATGTCGTCAAAATCGACGGTTGCGATCAACGCCTCGCGCTTTTGAATGGCGTCGCGCAGGGCATCCATGTCGAGATTCCAGTTTTTCAGGAAGTAGTCCTTCACGATGCGCAACTTGGCCTGTATCTTGTTTTCCCCCGTCGCGCCCGCCCGGTCGAGCAAAGCCTGAAACTCCTCCGTGGTGCTGCAGAGATAGGTGGAGAAGGTCTCGGCAAAGTCTTCGTCGGCGCTATAGGAGGCGTAGGCCGTAACAAAGCCCATGGCCTGCACCTGCGGGTCGTTGGCGTTCTCAAACTCCGAGGTGTACATACCCCCGAGGTAATTGTTGCCCGTGATTTGGTTGAACTCCGTGGAATAGGGCACCTTCTGATGGAAGTTGTGGCCAAACTCGTGGATGATGGTGTGGAAGAAGATGGCGTTGAGCTCCTGACGGTTGCGTAGCACGCTGTCCTTAGGCACCCAGTCCTCATACACCATGTCGCCAAGATGGTTCACATACCAAAGGTTGATCTTGTAGCCGCCCTCCGACGAGCCCAAGGTCATGGAGCTGTTGGTGTTCCAGCCGGGATTGCCAACGAGCTGCACCAACTTGGGGAAATGGTCGTGGATAAACCGTGTGCTTCCCGTCACCTCATCGAAAGCGTCGAAGCAAATAAACTTCAGCAAGCGCGCCATCCTGACAGCGTTCTGGTAGGTGGGCGGCACGAGGATGTAGTCCATGCTTATCTCATTGTCTTCCCAACGATAGCGCAGCTCCACTTTGTAAGGCTTCACATAGTTGGCGTAGAGCCATTTGTCCAAATCGTTTTGTGGCGTTTGGCTGTCCTTGATGACGCTCATGCTGGTGTCCACATCATCGTCGGAGCACGACACGGCGAACGTGGCGGCTGCGGCCAACATCAACATACCGAATATCTTATTGATCATTTTCATACTCTGTTCTCCTAATTATTTATCATTCCTTTTGAACACAAACTCCCATGGCCTTGCACCCCATGCGTTGAACGAGGCCTTCTCGGTGGCCGACGGTTGCGGATTGGGTTTCAAACCTGCTCCCTGCACCTCAAACGGCAGTTGGATGGCCTGTCGGGGATCGCGGTACGACATGCTGTCGGTAAGCGTCAACGAATTCATCGACGTGTTGATTTCGCGGCGATAAATCTTCATGCCATAACGCTTGATGTCGAACCAGCGCATGCCCTCATGCAAGAATTCCAAACGCCGGAGGAGCAAGATGCACTGAACGAGGTTTTCCTTGTCGCTGCCTTCCGGAAGGTCGACCCAGTCGGGATGCAGGTGTTTGCGGGGCAACGGGCGCTCGGGCAAGTAATAGTCGTATTTCTCGGCCCACTTTCTGATGGAGGCCAGGGTTAGCTCGCGGTCGATTTTCTGTTCCGCATAGATGTAGTTCCAGTTATCGTCGTACTTATAGGTGTTGTATTTCACCTTGTCGGCCACAAACGTCTTGGTCCACACGTTGATGTCGGCCAGGGCCTTGTCGTTCTCTCCCAGCAGGGCATACGCCTCTGCTCGGTTGAGCAGGGCCTCCTCTGCCTTGAGCGCCACCACGATGGTGCGATAGTAGCCGGTGTGGTTGGCGCTGTTGTATTCCTCAAAATACACAGGGGTCTTGGGCAGGACAAACACATCTTTGGCCTGACTGTAGAACCAATAGAACTTAAACATCTGCTGCGATTGCGCCGCGGCGTCGTTGTCGGGAGCCCAGGGCGTGGCGAAGAACTGCTCCGCCTTTCCCACATAGCTATTGTTGTTGAAACGTCCGCCCATGTTGGTGTATCCGCTGAAGTAATACTGGTCGGTCGAATAGACCGGCAGCAACAGGAAGTTGGCCCGCTGGCTCGACGAGGTGTACTGTATGGCGCGCGGTTGCATGTTGTCGGTGGGCATGTCCTTCATGGCATCGTAGTCGCGCATCACCTCCTCGGGATTTGCGCCCAGCGCCTTTGTGGCATACTCCACAACCTTCTGCGGTTGCTGATAGAAGAGATAGAAACGCGAGGCGAAGGTGTAGGCGGCCTTGCTGTTGAAGTGATAGCGTGGCACATCGTAGATGGCGTCGCTCATCAGCGACAATCCCTCCAACAGGTCTTTCTCGATCATCTCATAGTCGTGGGCCACGGTTCCGCGGTCATACTTGGGGTCGAGCGTCGTCTCCGGAGCGGTGATGTAGGGCACGCCGAGATCGGTGTCGCTATGCTGCTTGGAGTAATTCATGCAGAACACATTGGTCAGCACGAAGTGGGCGTAGGCGCGGCAGAGCAAGGCTTCGCCCTTGAGCGCCCTGAGCTTCTCCGTGGTAGCGCCACCCATTTTCTCCATGGCAGCCAACGCGTGGTTGGCAGAGGCGATGGCCTTGTAGTAGTCTTGCCAAATCATGGTAGGGTTCTCGTTGTCGCTCTCTGTGACGGGTTGCCAACGATAGCACTGCTCCGAGAAACGGTCGTAGTTGCCGTTGAGGTCACCGTTGAGGTCGTCGGCATTGTCGGAGGCCAGCTCCGTCACTCTCACAAATGTGGCCTGCGGATATGCCGTGGTAAGCAGCGCCTTTACCTTCTCCTCGTTGTCGACCTGGATACGGCTGTCGGGAGTGGTGTCCAGAAAATCGTTGCACGACGATGCGAGAGCCGCCATGGCAACAAGACAGGCGCAAACATAATGATATGTTGTTTTCATGATTGTTCTGTTTTTGGGGGTTGTTAGAATCCTAATCTCACGGTGAACGTGTATTGCTTGGGCATGGGCGATGCCACACCTCCCGTATTGAAGAATTCCGGATCCATGCCATTCAGCTTTTTGTCGGCATAGATCAAGAAGAGGTTTGTGGCCTGCAACTTCAGGTTGAGCGAGCTCACACCGATCGCAGCCAACCACTTCTTGGGGAACGTGTAATCGAGCGAGATCTCCTTCATTCTGATAAAGTCGCCCTTAGCGATGCGTTCCGTGCTGTAGTTGTAGGCATTGTAGGCCACGCTGAGATTGGGGTTGAGGAAGTTCTGGCGTACGGAGGGTATCACGGGCACCGTGGTAACTTCTTCCTCACCGGCCGACGACCAGCGGTTGTTGAGCTCACGAGGCGAGGCCACCATGTCGGTGTAGGTGTTGGAGAACACGGGGTCGAGGCGAACCACATTGCCAAACGAGTAGACCACAAACACATTGAGGCGGAAGCCCTTATACTTGAACGAGTTTTCCAACGAGCCATAATCGGTGGGGTCTGACGATCCTTCATACTTCAGCCAACCGAGGTCGGCATACTCCTGGAAGTTGATGCCGTCGATGGTGGTCTGGCCGTCGGCTACCTTGAAGGTAGGTATTCCCTCGCTGTTCAACTTGTTGAAGGGGATAGAGAAGATGGAGCGAACAGGATAACCCTGCAAGGCGAAGCCATTGCCACGCACAAGGTCGATGATGCGCGATGTGTTCTTGAGGTTTGTCACCTCGTTGTATTGGTGCGAGTAAAGGAAGGTGGTGCTCCATTCAAAATCTTCCGTCTTGACGTTCTTGGAGCTAACCGACAGCTCGAATCCGCCCGACTTCATGTCAGCGATGTTGCCAAACTTGCTGATCTCGCCACCCACTCCTTGCACGGTGATAGGGCCTATGAGGTCGAAGTTGTTGCGATGATACCAGCTCAACTCCAAGTTGAGGCGGTTGTTCAGGAATCCCATGTCGGCCGTGAAGCTCAACTCGTGCTTCTTCTCGTAGGTAAGCTCCGAGTTGCCAAGCTCCGTGATGTCGAGGCCTGTCTCTTGGTCGGCAGCGTTGGGACGCCATGTCACCATGCTGTTGATGATGGCGCTCGAGTTGCTGATGCTATAAGGACCGCGGTCGGCGGTAAGCGAATACGAGCCCTTCAGGGTAAAGTGGGAGAGCCAAGGCTTCAGCTGCTCAAACCATTTCTCCTCGTGGGCGTTCCAGGCTCCCGAGACATTCCAAGTGGGCAGCCAGCGGCTCTTGCGATCCTTGCCCAACGTGTTGGTGCCTTCGTAGCGCAGGGTTCCATTGATGATGTAGCATCCCTTATAAGAATAGGAAGCGTTGCCAAAGAAAGCCGCCGTGCGCTCCAAGCCATTGTCGACCGAATAATAGTTGGATCCTTCGAGCTTCAGCTTGTCGAACACGTTGGGGTCGTAGTTGGCGATGTTCCCAAATCCATAGATGCGACCGAAAGTGCGGATCCACGTCTTGTCGCGTTTCAGCTCGTTGCTCTCCATGCCCGCAAAGAGGTTCATGATGTGGGTGTTGGCGAAAATCTTGTTGTAAGCGGCCGTAACGCGGAAGTCCCATGCCGTCATGCGATAGTCGCTACGCTCATAGATGCCTCCATAGGGCAGCACCGACACGGGCACGGCGTAGGGGTTGGTGGGGTCGGTCCACAGGTAAGGGTTGGTGTCTCTTATCAGCGTGTTGCCCATGGCGCGATAGGCGTTGGCCTGGTTGGAGAGTTCCGTGGCGTTGTGCTCCGTGGCATACGACGAGCGCTTCACGGCGCCCAGCGCGTTGAGCTCCAACCCGTCGATGGGCTTGTAGGTCAACTGGCCCTGCACCTTGAATTCGTGAGCATTGACCTCCATATAGTTGTTCTCCAGTTCCTTGAAGATGTTGAACGAGGTGAAGTTTCGTGTGTACGACTCGTTGGGGTCGAGCACCCTTGAGGTGTTGAGCGAGTAGGAATAAGGGTTGATGTCGAACGCGCGCGTCACCTCACCATTGACCAGGTTGACCTCCTGGTTCATGGTGCCTGGGGCTTTCTGCTCTCTCGAGGAGGCGTTGGCAATGAGCTGCACCTTGAGCTTCTCTGAGAAGTTGTAGGTGGAGTTCAGGTTAGCGGTGTAGCGCTTCACGTTGCTCCGCTTGTACCATCCGGGATCGTTCATCAAACTGACCGATGCGTAGTTTTGCACCTTCTCGGTACCCGTGCTAATGCTTACCGAATGGTTCTGCATGATGTTGTTGCTGAAGAGCAAGTCGAACCAGTCGGTGTTGCGGTACTCCTGTTGGCGGAGCCATGCGTTACGGCCGGCATCGGTGTTCTCCACGTCGCCCGACGCCACCAGTCGCGCCAGCTTTCCGTACACGCCACTCTGCGCGGCGTTCACCACATCGGCAGGATTGAGATAACCCTTCTTTTGCAATTCTTGGTACACCGACATCTGCTCCTGCGAGTTCATGATGTTGAAGTTGTTGTAACTGGGCTTGAGGCGCATGGTAAACTCGCCCGTGTAGTTGATGTTGGTCTTACCCATGCGTCCTTTCTTGGTATTGATCACTATGACACCCGCCATGGCCCTGGCACCATAGATGGAGGTTGCCGCTCCGTCGCGAAGAATCTGGAAGCTCTCAATGTCGTCGGCGTTCAGCCCTGCGATGGCCGACGACAACAGGGTCTCGGCGTTGCCTGAGGAGAGATCGTCGGTGTTCACCTCAACCACATTGTCCTGGATCACACCGTCGACGATCCACAGGGGTTGGCTGCTACCATAGATGGAGGTGGCGCCGCGCACCTGGATGCGAGGGGCCGTACCAAAGGTACCGGTTACGTTCTGCACGCTCACGCCCGCCGCACGTCCTTCCAACGAACGACTGATGTCAGGCACACCATCGAGCTTGGCGTCTTGCGCGTCGATCCATGTGGTGGATCCTGTAAACAGTCGCTTGTCGGTCTTTTGGATACCCGTCACCACAACGTCGCTGATGGTGTTGACGTCGTTTTCCATAATGATGCTCACGGGTTTGGTGCCAGCCTTACGCTTGTAGGGCTTCATGCCTACGTAGGAATATTCGAGCACATCGCTCAGACTGACATCGTGAAGTTCGTAGCGACCGTTAGCGTCGGTGACCACCGCGTTTTGGGTGCCCACCACCCTTACCGTTGCGCCAATCAGGGGCTCGCCCGTGTTGTCGAGTAGCTTTCCGGTTGCCACATTCTCGGCCACGATCTTTTTCTTAACGGGCTGGCCTTTCTTCACTTGGATAAACTTGCCCTTCACCGTGCTCTGCAAAGGAAGACCCTCCAGAAGTTGCTTCACTGCATCGGGCGCCTCCTTCTTGCGGATGTCGGTAGTGACCTTATGGCCGCTCACATCATCGTAGCTGTAGTTGATCTTGAAATACGCCGATTGCTGCTCCACCTTGTTCAAGGCAATAGGCAGAGGCATTCCCTTGCAGCGCAACGACACTTTGTTGCCTTGCGCAAACGCCCCTATGGTGCCGACCAGCAATGCTGCGCCAACCACAAGAAGCCTTCGGTAGGTTTTTGCTTTGTACATACTGTTATGTTTTTGCGTTAATGATTTGCCACTCTTAGCGTTTGCCTTTTATCTTAAAAGACTTAATATCTGCCAAAAGGGTACCACTTTTACACAAAAACTTTCAAAAACCTTTCGATCTGTTCGCTTTCAGGAAGTAATTCTTTCAAATTCGAGCCAGCAAAAAAGAAGATATGGGGGCATGGGTGTTACGCCCCCACAGGTGGTCAATGCACGGTAATCTCGTTGTCGGTAACCATCACGTTGACCTTGTCCATGTCGTTGAGCGCCTCTATCACCTCTTCGAGTGTTTGCTTCCGTTCCGCCACAAAGTGGAAGCGTTCGTTCATCGATTTCTCATTGACAAACACCACGGTCTTGTTGTACCATCGGCCAAGTTCCATCATGATCTGCAACAAGGTCTCGTTGTCGAAATAGAAGTAACCGTCTTTGCGTTGCACCACAGGATAGGTGTCGACCTCGCTAACGCTGAAGCCCTCGGCATGGTAGCGTGCCTGTTGGCCCGGACGTAGCGTTTGCTGGGACATGTTCTTGCCCGACATGCGCACCTTGCCTTCCACAAGCGTAACGGTGGCGTCTTTCTCCGAATAGGCGCGTACGCTAAACGATGTGCCAAGCACCGTGGTCGAAAAATGATCGTTTTCCACCACAAATGGGTGGCTGGCGTCTTTCACAACATCAAAATACGCCTCACCCTTCATCCGCACCCTGCGTTCCTTGCCGACAAACTTACGGGGAAACTCAATGCTGCTCTCTCCATAAAGCCAAACCTTGGTGCCGTCGGCCAGCGTTATCTCGCAATCATGACCCCGCGGGGTGCTCATCGTCATCAGGGAGCCTGCATCGGCAGCGTCGGCCGCATCTTGTTTTCTGGCAAAAGATACGGAGGTGCCTTTCACTACTTGCTCAGTGCCATCATCGCTTGTCAGCGTAACGTCGCCCACATTTTCCACAGAGGCAATGACCTCAAGCCCCCCTGTGTGGTGGCGGTGATGGCTGTTTGTCGTCATGAGCACAAGCAAGGCCACGCTTGCGGCAACGGCCAAGGCCGCACACCAACGCCAAAGATGATGGTGCGTTTCGGCAGGTGGGTTGATCTGCTGGTTCAACGCCTCCCACTCGCGATCTATATCGGGCACTGGATGATGCTGGAGCAAGAATGCGTCGCGAATGGCACGCTGTTCCTCTTCGGTAGGCAGAAAGTCGGTCTGCTGCTCCCCGTTCATGCTGGGATGGTTATTATCGTTTAGGTTCATTTCGGTTGCATTTATTATATATAAGACTAAGGGAAGGGCAAATAGGGCACCGTCATTTGCCTTTAATAATGTTAAAATGAGCCCTTAGCAACGCCAAACTCTTTGTGATATGCTTCTTCACGCCGCTGGGGGATATGCCCATCTCGTCAGCCACCTGCTTATAGGTTTGCCGATGGTAGTAGCATTGTTCCAACACATGTCTACTTTTCGGAGGAAGCGTCTTGATGATTTCCTCCACCTCGGTTATCCGCTGCTCGCGCATCTTCCATTCATCGATCGTCATATCGGCCAGGCCTTCGAGAGAAGCGGCGTCGGCATGATGGGGATGATTCTGCTTGAGCGAAGTGAGACATTTGTTTCGCACACACACATAGAGGTAATTGTCGACCTTGCTCAAATCGATCTCTGCTCGCTTGTTCCAAGCCGTCAGAAAGGCGTCGCCCAAGAGGTCCTTGGCCGCCTCACCGTCTTGAAGATAATGGAGAGCCAAGCGATACAACGAGGCATAATGGCGACGGAATACTATCTCAAAATGGTTTGTGTCGATATCTTTCAAAACAAATTCTTAGACTTCTGTGAATAATGTGTTTTGCAAAATTACACATTTTCTAAAGAACAAGCCATAAACACGACGCAATTTCTCCTTGAGAAGGGGTAAAGAAAGAGGGCGCCACCGCCACGACCCTTGGGAGATTCAGGCCAGCGGCAGCAGACATGGCTCATCGGGCGTTCGGTCCTTAACGTCCCAAACCAACAATGTTAGTAGTTTACGCCATAGGGGAGGTGGTGACCTTTTATTGGCGGTGCGACATGTTATTTCTTTATGTGAACATGGGGAATGTCCCATTTCTTACACTGGTCACACCATTTGTAACCTTGATCTTTTCCCGTCATATTGGTTTCGTCAACCCTCACGTCAACTCTTGAGTTGTTGTTCTTTCGCGTGGTTGAAGTTTTCCTTGTTGTCTGTCCGCCAGTATTGTCCTGCCTCATTATTTCTTTCACACGTCGGTTGTGCTCCGCTTCGTTTTTCTGGTATTCCGGACTATATTCAAATAGCTGATGCTGGGCGTTGTATCGATTTAAGTTTGCCTCATGTTGCTTGTATACCGATGCAGCCATGGGACGATCGTACACATCCTGCTGTCCTTTGAGAGGCACATAGATAATATGGCTCCAATCTTTGGCTATCTTTACTGTAGGGGCATCGAGGTAAATGCCCGGAGTGTTGAGGAATCCTTCCTTGTAATAACGTCCGCCAATAACAATGTAGTCGCCCTCATATTTCACGTTGTCGGGGCCGAAGCTCAGCGCCATAAAACTTAAGTTGAAAGCGCGAAGCGAAATCCAACATCCACCGTTGGCGTAACCCTGGATGTAGAGTTGCACCTCCCCAGGCTTGCCACCCGATTTTCCATAATAGCAGTAGCTACTCTGTGAGGGCAACGTACCATAGGCGGGATGGGGAATATTGCTTTGCGTTGTTGTCTTAGCGCTCTGACGTGAAGCGCCCATCGTTGCTGCCGACGCTGGCGATTTAGCAGCTACAGCCGTTTGTGCCGCACGCTCCTTAGTCTGCTGCATGGCGAGGAGTTTTTGCGCCTCCGCCTTGTCGTTCCTTGCAATTGCGAGTAGGTTCTTTCCGTTGCCCACAGGGTCCATCAATCCATTATTGGCAATGTATTTCTGCATTCTATCGAGGAAAGCCTGGTAGGGAACAAGCACCTTCGCTTTCAAATCGCTATCATAGCTATCGCTCTGCAACAGATATTGCGCCAAAAACTTTTTGTTTTTCTTGAAATAAGCATGGGCGTTTTTGAAATCCTTTTGCATAGGAATGACGACCTTGCCCGTTGCGTCTACAAGGGTTACATCATTGTTGACGTCGTAACAGGCAAAAGCTGTATGGCGTCTCAGTTGGTCTTCTGTGCATTTTGCCCCACTAAACTTCGTGATATTATAAAAATTAGTCAAATCAATATCGTCTATACGACTGAATTTCGCAGGGACAATTATTTCGCCCTCAAGATTCATAACTCCGTATTGCCTTTTGTCAGGGAATCGCAAGAGCGGCGCTATCAGTTTTCCGTTCTTTTCAAAGTTGTTTTCAACAAAAACATTATCAATATCACAACATTGCTGTCTTGCATCGCCTCCTTTGTTTACGGTACAAATACTCTTGCCATCTGCGCCAAGTATGTCCCATTCGGCCGAACCTTTGTGCTTCGCAAAGACCATAAGATCTTGTATATCTTCGTACAAGGTGTTTACAATTTTTACATATTCATAAACGTCAGAAATCTTTTGTCCTTTGGTGTTTACGCAATAAACGTTGAAATCGCTTTCTTCCACAACTGCAAAGGAAGGGTGTGTCGCCAAAACATACTGATACGGACCTCCTACAATGTTGAAACGGCGGTCTACCACATATTCTTTGCCTTTGTATTTTGCCTTTGTGATAGGGCTTCCCTCCCAAAAACCTCCGAGGAATTCAAAAACAGGCTCCACATTCCAACCACCGTTTCCATCAGGAATCCCATAAAGTCCGGAAGAGTTCTTTTCGCTGTTGATCCATGGATATTTTGCATTCAGGTTCTCCTGTGCGATCACATTAGAGACCATTGCTGGAGAAAACATCTCAAACATAAAAAAGCATACAAGCCATGCGCAGAAACTCATGATACTGTTTTTAGCAAACCTATTGCGCACAAGCGCATTCTTTATTGTAATGATCATGTGATGCTTATCCTTTATTTGCAACACTATATACATAGTCTTTTATAAGTTACCAAGCAACAAGACATTCTTGCTTTAGCAAGCGACAAAGCCCAGCGACTCAGAATTTTGCCATGTCGAAGAATTCACTTGACTTAGTGTTGCTATAAAATCAAACAAATCTCCAACTGGCATGCTAAAATTACAGATTAAATCTGAGAAACTCTCCCCTGGCGGCCAATTATTTTCAATTGTGTAGCATTTTTTGTGCTCATTCGTCAAAATCATGGATTAAACGTTAGCGAAGCGAGGCACATCATAAGGCTACCCTTATCGTTCCATTTCATGTCACGTTTTCTCGGCATGGCAAAGCTTAAGTAAACTTAGCTCTGCTCATCTGGCTTACCGAAAACCTTCATAATCCTTATGACGACAAGATATGCGAGTTTTGACAAACACGAAAGCCATCGTTGCTTGTTGCAAATTTTGGTGCAAAACGAGTGTCGAGATTTCAGGCGAAATAGAGGGTGGAAAGGGCGGTTTTTGGCGATTTGGATGACGGATGAGGAGCGGTGACTGGGGCGTTGGGCATGTATCGGGGTGCGATAGCTAAGGGATCGAGGTGCGGAAGGTAAGGGATGGAGGTGCGGAAGGGCATGTTTCGAGGGGCGAAAGATGCCTAACCGCAAGGCTGAATGAGGAGTGGGGAGAGCAGAATGGGTCCTTCGAATGGTAAGCGACTGAATGTTAGGTGGTTACAAAAATGCGCGAGAATGGCGTATTTGGACGCAAGGCGGGGCGCGAAAGGAAAAACAGTGTAGATTTGGGGGAGGGATGTTGAGAATGTGGAGTGTTGGATGTGGAATGGGCCATGCGTCACGAGAATATTTCTCCCACGGATCTCGCAGATCCACACAGAAACCATGCGGACTGCTTGTCAATAACACAGATCGCGCCGCCGGCGCGGCAGATAGATCGCAGATCTTTTCGCAGGTGGAGAGGGATTTATAATGTGGAGTGTTGAGAATGTTGAATGTGGTGTGCTGAACGAGTCCCGTTGGATGTTGAATGGGTTTATAATGGGGAGCATGGGGCGAAGAGGCTGTGTCTTTACGGTGCAAAAAGTGATAACGGTATCAAAAAAGGAGCGCCAATGGGGTGTTTGGAAACGCAAGAAATCTTATCTTTGTTGCAAAAAAGGCGCACCGATCACCGCGCGGCACGATGACCGGCAAGGCGGCCGAGGGAGGGGGACGTCAAGTGGTTCAATGGCGTGGCTCAATCCAATGACATTCCTCGACCCAATGACGTGACTCAATCCCAATGACGTTCCACGAACCGAGAACGAGCCGATGCCCAAGAACCAGCCACGATGCCCGAGAACGAGCCACGATGCCCAGCAGCGGGAAGCCTTTAACATCTTTTAAGGGTGAGCCTTGGGCGACTTTAGCGTTAAAGGAGCAGAAAACCCAAACAACTGAAACAGCATGATGACAGAACAAGCATATAAGGAAATGGTGGAACGAATGCGCCCCCGACTGATGCAGATGGGCCGCGAGTTTTTCGGATCCGATACCGAAGCCGAAGAGGTGGTGCAGGAAACGTGCATCAGGGCGTGGAACGTGCGCAACAAGGCCACGCTCACCGACGCCTACCTGATGCGCATTGCACGCAACTGCTGCGTGTCGATGTGGCGCGGGCAGCGTGTGGAGGTGGAGCTGGCCGACGACAGCCATGCCGCCATCACCGAGGTAACGCCGCAAGAAGAGGTGGAGGAGCGCGAAAACTCCGAGTGGCTGCGTGGGCGCCTCAAGCGTCTGCCCAAGGCCGAGCGCGAAGTGTGGCAACTCTTCTACGACGAGGGACTGACGGTCGAGGAGATTGCCGAGGCGCGTGGAATTTCCGTGGCCTCCGTGCGCAACACCATCTCCAGCGTTCGCAACACCCTCCGCACCGCCTTGCGCCGCCGATTCTTCGACATGCGCCACCTCATCGTGTTCGCCCTTTTGGCACTGGTTTCGGGCATCGCCGTGGCTGCCATCATCCATCCGAACGGCATGGTGCGCGGAGCCATCGAGCAGGTGCTGGGAATACCTAAGGACACCACCGTCTATCGAGTGGTGGAGGTCATGCCGTCCTATCCCGGCGACATGGAGGCGCTCTATAAGTTCTTGGGCCAACAAATGCACTATCCCAAGGAGGCCCTGGAGAATGGCATCGAAGGCCGTGTGGTGGTTAGCTTCGTGGTAGAGGAAGACGGGCGCCTGACCCACTTTGAAGCCGTTAGCTCGCCCAGCCCGCTGCTATCCAACGAGGCCATCCGGGTCTTGAGGCAGATGCCCCGATGGAATCCGGCCAAGAGAATGGGCAGGAATGTGCGTTGCCAATATAACATACCGGTCATGTTCCGCCTAAAGTAGTTGCAGGATGCATAGGTCAATCATCACCGCCATGCTCGCCTTCGCAGCCATAGCGGCCTCCGCCCAGACCGTCATCGAGGGCACGGTGGCCGACGCGCAGGGCAAGCACGTGGAGGCTTACGTCAGCGTGGCCCCCAAGGGCACGGCCAACATCCTGGGCTTTGCCGACACCGACGCCAAGGGCCACTACAGGCTGGAGTTTACCACCGATGCCGACTCCGTGACCGTCAGCGCTTCCGGACTGGCCATTGGCAGCCACGCGAAACAGGTGGCCAACCGCTCGCAACGGCTCGATTTCTGCGTGAAGGAACAAGCCATGCAACTGAAGGAGGTTACTGTGCGGGCGCAGAAGATACGGCAGAACGGCGACACGCTCAGCTACCTCGTGGGAGCCTACCAACAGCAGGGCGACCGCGTCATCGGCGACGTGCTGAAGCACATGCCCGGCATAGAGGTGGCCGACAACGGCGGTATCAAGTATAACGGCAAGACCATCAAGAAATTCTACGTGGAGGAGATGGACCTGCTGCAGGGCCGCTACGGACTGGCCACCAACAACATCAACGCCTCCGACGTGGCCACCGTGCAGGTGCTGGAGCACCACCAGCCCGTGAAGATGCTGCAAGACAAGGAGCTCTCCGACGATGTGGCCATCAACCTGAAGCTGAAAAACTCGGCCAAGGGAACCGTGGCCATCAACACCATGCTCGGCGGCGGCGCGCAGCAGGCGGGCGGCTGGCATATCGGCAAACGGCCGCTCACCGACAGCCAGGCCGCCATAGGCCAAAGCCCCTTGTGGACCGCCGAGGTGGTGGGCATGTACTTCGCCAAGCGTCGGCAAAACATGACCTTATATAAAGGCAACAACACGGGCGACGACGTGTCGAAGGAACTCACGCAACACTATTCAAGCGTCAACAGCGTAAGTCTCTACCCCTTCTGCCCTACCGGCGCCCTCATGCCCAACGGCTCTGGCCTGCCACAGAAGCGCACCTTCGACAACCACAGTCAGATACTGACCATGAACCACTTGGAGAAGCCCAACAAGGACACGGAACTGGGACTGAACATTGCCTACTACAACGACCGCATACGCCGCGAAGGCAGCAGCGTGGGCGACCAGTTTGTTAGCGACGACAGCCGCCTGCTCGCCTCCGAGACCATGACCAGCGAGACCAAGCTGAACAACCTGAACATCCAGGGGCGCTACAACCGCAACGCGCCCAACGGCTTCGTGGCCAACGTGCTGAAGGTGGACACCCACTGGAACAGCGACCGTGTGGACGGCCTGCTCGCATCCGAGCGCACAGGCGCCGACCCCACAAACTACGGCAACAACCGCGTGCGCCAGCATTTCGACCGTCCGCAGCTCTCCGTCTCCAACACCTTCAACACCATTCGCAACATCGGCAAGAACACCTTCGACCTCCACTTCTCAGCAGGCTACGCCCACCGCCCAAACACGCTCACCGTGGGTGTCGACTCGCTGCTGCAGGGCACATCCACCGCCTACACGCAGGACGTGAACTCACACCACATCGCCGCCAGCTTCAACACCAGCTACGCCATCCGCGTGGGCCAAAGGTTCCGCTTCAGCTACGGCGTAAGCGCCACGGCCAACCTCCACGGCATCGTGACCGACCTCAATGGATTCACACCACCTGCCGAGCACGCCCAACTCGACAACGACCTGTGGTATAACACCTACTGCGTGGCCCTCGCCCAAACCTACAAGTATGAAACGCCCAACTTCTACATCGGCCTCGGATTGCCCCTCGAGCTCTACACCCAGACGCTCGACGACAAAATAAGGAACGACCAGCACGGCTACACACACCTGCTCTTCTTCCCCTCGCTCTCGGCAAACTGGAGCATCAGCCGCGACCTCTGGCTCAACGCCGGCGCCAACTACTCGAAGACCGTGGGCGACCCGGGCGGCATCTACAGCGGCTACATCATGTCCAACTACCGCGCCTTCCAGCGCAGCTACGTAGAGCAACTGTCGGAGACCTCCCACTACGGCGCCAACGCCAGTCTGCGCTACCGCAGCGCCCTCCGCGCCCTGTTCGCCAACGTCGGCATCGGCTACCGTCGCACCCACGACAACCAGATCTACGGCTACAGCTACGAGGGAGCCACCAGCGTGGTGCAGGCCGTAGACCAGCCCACCACGACCAGCAGCTACAGCCTCAACGGCGAGGCCAGCAAGGGGGTCGACTTCATGCGCTCCACCCTCCGCGTCTTCGGCGGCTACGGCCTCTCCGAGAGCGAGCGCCTCATCAGCCAGAGGCTCTATGCGTACCGTGCCCAAAGCCTCAGCTTTGGCGGCGCCCTCTCCTTCAGTCCGTTCCAGTGGCTCGGCGTGGTTTATACCAGTGGCTTCAGCCAGAGCCGCAGCTACACCGAGGGCCACCGCAACGAAGCCGTGAGCGCGAAGAGCAGCACCCAGCGCCTCAGCATGAGCGTCTTTCCCACCAAGACCCTCACGCTGACCTTCGCCGCCGAGGACAACTACACAAACCTATCGGCCAAGAACCGCCATGCCTGGTTTGGCGACGCCACTGCCAAGCTCAAGCTGAAGCGCGTCGACCTGGAGCTGCAACTCAACAACCTCTTCGACCAGCGCCAGTACACCCGCGTAGGCTATAGCGGCCTCGACATCTATACCCAGACCTCGCAACTGCGGCCCCGCAACGCAATGGTCAGCGTAAGGTTCAAGCTATTGTAACACTTATACCTAACCGACAAAATCGTGATGAAACAAACTCTCATTACAATCCTCATCCTCGCCGCCCTTTGCAGCGGGGCGTGGGCGCAGCCCAAAGTAAACGGGAACGCTCCCACACGTGAGAAAAGGGGATACAACCAGCGTGTGGCTATCGACACGGCCCATGTGCGCGTGCTCTATGCCCTTAATGCCAAGGACATCAAGGACGAGAACACCTACCTGGACCTGGGCAAGCTGGAGGTGGGCAAGCGAGTCTGGAAGTACAGTAGCGAATTTGTTTACTCCTCCGATTTGAAGGTTACAGAATGGGTGCGAGAGAAGGGTTACAAAGGAAACGTGCCCAAGACCGCATTTATTCGTGGCGAGAAGTCAGACAAATGGAGCGAATTGGTTTATTCAGACTACACGATCCGAGGCAAACAACTGGAAGAGCAAGCCTGCTTCCCCCTATGGGCAGAGCGCGAGAACAGCAGCTACACGGAGCCGTGGCCACTGATGCAATGGACGCTGGCCAACGAGCAGCTATCCATCCTCGGCCACCGCTGCCAGAAGGCCACGTGCCGTTTCCGTGGCCGCGACTTCATGGCGTGGTTTGCCGCCGACGTCCCCATCAAGGGCGGGCCATGGAAGTTCGGCGGACTGCCCGGCCTCATCCTGAAGGTCTCTGACGTGCAGAACATTTACGTTTGGGAGGCCGTGGCCATTGAGCGTGGCACATACCCCATCATGCAATATCCTGACAAGCTCTACCCCAAATCGACACGCAAGAGCGTATGGCAGCGGCAGAAGAAGTACAACGAAGACTATCGAAATGCCATCGGCTGGACGAGCCTCGATGGAAGACCTATGCCTCCCAAGGTGCGGTTCGAACCATTGGAAAAGGAATGATCCCAAATTAGTACTGATGCGATAAAATCGCATAGTTATTAAAATTCATCAAAT
>NZ_JAXVAE010000106.1:0-20843 GCF_037460745.1 Hallella sp.
ACTTTATTTGATGAATTTTAATAACTATGCGATTTTATCGCATCAGTACTATTTGGCCATAATCAATATTTTAATGTTATGACGCAAAGTTAAGAACTTCGGATGTGTGGACAACGTGTGGACAAAAGTCGGAAAATAAAAGAAAAATACTCAGAAAATGGAAAGATGCAAAAGTCGCTGTAATCTTCCAAAACCCCGATAAATACTTGGCTTTTAATTGATTTCATTGGATTTTCTTTCTGATTGTTTACCATGAGAAAACCTCAAATCCAGTCAACCCCATTTTTCAATCAGTCAACCTGACGGCATAATGCCTTGTGGCACACTGCACAACCCACGTCCTCCGACAATGGGCTGATAAGCAGATGCAAAGATAGGTAATCTTTTCCAATCGCCAAACATATTTGACATTATTTATATAAAAACCAGTGATTGATAGCCGCCAAACGAATGTTTTTTCGTAATTTTGTTGCCTCTGAAATAACAAAAACCTAAATATGAAGCATTTTTTACTTGCCAGCCTGACCGCAATCGCTTTGTTTGCGGCGGTTGTTCCATCCTCAGCCGCCAAGCATTGGATCGACGTTACTGAGTCGACCCTCGTCAACCCAGGCTTCGACGACGGCACTCTCAATGGTTGGACACGCGAAGGAGTCCACGGTGGACGTGGCGTAGCCTGCGGCGCCATGGAGTTTTGGAATGGCACCTTCGACTTCCACCAAACTGCCAAAGGTCTTCCACAAGGCCACTACCGCCTGAGTGTCAGTGCCTACTTCCGTTGCCAAGACAACGAGAACGGTTATCAATCGTACCTTAATGGCACCGAGGACATCACCGGATTTCTTTATGCTGGCAGCCACGAACAGAAGCTCGTAAGCGTCTACTCGTGGTCGTCGACGACAAATTTCGGCAGCGGCACATGGTCGCCCTGGTGGGTGGAGCCCCAAGTGTGGTTTGCCAACTCCATGGAAAGCGGCGCCGAAGCGTTCAAGCGTGGTGCCTACCTAAACGAGATGGAGTTTGACCACGAGGGTGGCGATCTCTCCATTGGCTTGAAAAACAGCAACTTCACATCCAACAACTGGTGCATGTGCGACAACTTCAAGTTGGAGTATTACGGCGAGGTAACGCCCATCAGCCATATCGATCTCACACCCTCAGAGAGCTCACTCATTGTGGGCGAGAGCCAGCAGTTGGCAGTAACCATCGTGCCTTCCGATGCCACCATCAAGAAGTTGGAATGGCTGAGCAGCAACACCGACGTGGCCACGGTCGACGCCAACGGTGTGGTAACGGCTGTGGATGAGGGCGAGGCCACCATCTACGCCCAGGCCACCGACGGATCGGATGTGAGCGGCGAGGCCATCATCACCGTGGAGCGCAATCAGCCCAAGGCCGGATCCCTCGTCATCAATGAGGTGATGGCCTCCAACATCGACGAATTTGTGTCGCCCGCCTTCAACTTCGACGGATGGGTGGAACTCTATAACCCCACCGACAAGGCCGTGGAGCTGAGCGGACTCTACTTCACCGACAACGCCGCCAACCTACGCCAATGGTACACGCCGAGCACGCTTGGCGTGGTCCCCGCCCACGGTTTCAAGACGGTTTGGTTCGACAGCAACAACATCAATACCAACCAATCGGTATTTAAGCTCAACGTGAGCGGTGGCATCCTCATCATCAGCAACGCCGATGGCGAGGTGGTGGCCGAAGTGAGCTATCCCGAGAGCATGGACCGCGTGAGCTACGCCCGCACCGCCGATGGTGGCGACACATGGGGCATGACCGCCACTCCCACGCCGGGTGCCAGCAACGCCACGGCCGTCTTTTCTGCCGAGCAGCTTGCCGCTCCTGTGGTCGACACCGACTCGCGCCTGTTCACCTTGCCCTTCACGATACATGTGGGTATCCCTGCTGGCGCCACCCTTCGTTACACGCTGGATGGCACATTGCCCACGCTCTCAAATGGCGAGACCTCAACCGACGGCTCTTTCGAGGTGAGCCAAACCAGCAGTTACCGCTTCCGCTTGTTTGAAAGCGGCAAGTTGGCAAGCGCCGTCACCACACGCTCCTATATATATAAGGATAAGGACTACGACCTTCCCATCGTCAGTGTGGTGATGGACTCCCTCTTCCTTTACGACGACAGCCTTGGCGTTTACGTGCGCGGCACCAACGGCCGACCCGGCAATGGCCAGTCGACAGTTTGCAACTGGAACATGGATTGGGAGCGTCCGGCCAACCTGTCATGGATCACCACCAACAACGAGATGGGCATCAACCAAGATGTCTACTTCGAGATGTGTGGTGGATGGAGCCGCGCCTACACACCCCACTCCTTCAAGTTGAAGGGCAACAAGAAGTTGGGGGGCAACAAGAACCTCAATTATCCGTTCTTTGCAGCGAAGCCTTTCATACGCAACCGCACCCTGCAGATTCGCAATGGTGGCAACGACACCCGTTGCCGTTTCAAAGACCCCGCACTGCAAACCATCATCCAATCGTCGGGCATCGACATCGACGGCCAGAGCTACCAGCCTGTCCATGAGTTTATCAATGGCAAGTATATTGGCGTGCTCAACGTGCGCGAGCCCAACAACAAGCACTATGTTTACGCCAACTACGGTTGGGACGATGAGGAGATCGATCAGTTTGAGATGAATCCCGACTCGGGCTACGTACAGAAATGTGGCACCGACGAGGCGTTCAACACATGGTATGCGCTCTCGGCCAACGCTGCCGACGAAGCCACCTACGAGGAGATCAAGAAACTCGTCGATATCGACGAATACACCAACTACATGGCCATGGAGTTCTATCTCGGTGGCGCCGATTGGCCTCAAAACAACATCAAGGGGTTCAGACGCAGCGTCGACGGCCGTTTCCGTTTCGTTACGTTCGACCTTGATGGCGCTTTTGGCAGCAACGACCCCTTCAATAACTTCATGGGTAGGCAGACATATACCTTCGACCCACTCTATGGTTGCGAGGTGAACCGCATCACCGCTGAGATCAAACTGGTTACCATCTTCAAGAACATGCTGCAGAATGCCACGTTCAAGAAGCGTGTCATCGACGTTTACAGCCTCATGGGCGGTAGCGTGTTCGAACCCACACGCTGCACGGCCATCATCGATTCGCTCAAGGCGCTTGTCGGTCCACAGATGGCGATCAACAACGAGAGTCCCTACGAAACAGCGGAGATCATCAAGAGCAGCCTTAACAGTCGGCTCTCAACAGCCACCCGGGCGCTCTGCAATTACGCCCCCATGGGCCTCACCGTTGCCGACGCACAAAAGGCTACCCTCAGCAGTTCCACACCGGGCGCCAGCCTGTATGTCAATGGCATAGAGGTTCCCACAGGTCGCTTCAACGGACACCTCTTCGCACCCGTCACCCTGCGGGCAGAGGCGCCAGCGGGCTACACGTTCCGTGGTTGGAAAAGCGTCAACGCCAACTTGAGGTCCATCTTCAAATGGGGAGCCACATGGCACTACTACGACCAGGGCAGTCTCGACGGAACGGCATGGGCCCACACCAGCTACAATCCTACCAGCAACGGGTGGCATAGCGGCTACGGCCCATTGGGATATGGCAAGGATGGCCTGAAGACCACAATCGATTATGGCAACGACAGCCGCAACAAGCGTCCCACCTACTATTTCCGCCGCAACATCTATCTTTCGTCGGCTCCTACAGCGGCCGATGTGTTCAAACTCGACTACAAGGTCGACGACGGATTCATCGTTTACGTGAATGGCGTGGAGGCCGCACGCCACAACATGAGCCAGAGCGGCTACAACGCCTATAGCGACACCTACGCCCCTGGCAACCCCGACGCGGGATCGGTGAACCTCAGCGCCGCCCTCTTCAACAAGGGCACCAACGTGATTGCCGTGGAGGTTCACAACAATAGCGCATCGAGCAGCGATATCTATTGGGACGCAACCCTCTACACCACGATCGGCGCCTCGCCATCGACCAACTACTACGCTACCGAGGCTGAGATAGCGATGCCCAAGGGCAACTTCAGCCTCATTGCCGACTATGAGCCCATCGCCAACGCCTTGGAGGAGGGATTCACACCCGTTCGCATCAATGAGGTGAGCGCCACCAACGATGTCTTCGTCAACGAGTATGGCAAGAAGAGCGATTGGGTAGAGCTCTACAACACCACTTCCGAACCTCAGGATGTGGAGGGAATGTTCCTTACCGATAACCTCGCCCAGATGCAGAAATGCCAGCTTACCAAGGGTGCCTCGATGGCCGCCACGGTCATCCCCGCCCACGGCTATCTCGTGGTGTGGTGCGACAAGCGCGACAGCCAGCGCCACCTGCACGCCTCGTTCAAGCTCAACGACGGCGGTGGCGTTGTGGCGCTCTCGGCTGCCGACATGAGTTGGACCGACAGTCTGTCCTACCCCGCCCACGACGGCTACCACTCCGTGGGACGCTATACCGACGGCGGTCGCGACATCTACCTGATGAGCCAGCCCACCATTGGCAAGAAGAACATCCTCACGAGCTACAACACCCACCTTGCCCACCAGACGCCCACTGACATCCAGACCATCGCCACTACAGCCCCAGCCAAGTTGACACTGAGCTACGCCTCAAAGCAACTCTTTGTTCGCGGAGAGGGCCAGCAGGCCACCGTGGAGATCTTTACGCTCCATGGACAGAAAGTGGCCACCGTGGTGGTCAATCTCCATGGCGACTTCGGCGTGGTGAGCGCCACCTCACTCCCAGCAGGTTGCTATGTGGCCAAGGCACACGATGAGAGCGGCCACACCGCCGTATGCAAGTTTGTGAAGTAAACCATCAGAGGCACGCCCCTATAATCACCAACAGCCCTGGTTCCCGTAAGGAAGTCAGGGCTGTTGCTTTA
Organism: Hallella sp.; assembly: GCF_037460745.1. Lineage (NCBI taxonomy): Bacteria > Pseudomonadati > Bacteroidota > Bacteroidia > Bacteroidales > Prevotellaceae > Hallella > Hallella sp. The sequence continues at coordinate 4,892 of NZ_JAXVAE010000106.1, forward strand.
TGCGTTGACAAGAGGGCGCCAACGCCTTCTCCCTCAGCAAGCAAAACCTTTTTGGTGGCCGAAACAAACCCAAATAGGCCATTAGAAATCAATCCTTCTCAGTGTTTGAGAAGAACAGGTTGCAACAGGCGCATTGAAAGCATAACGGGCCATGACAAAATGCCGAAAGAAGTGTTAGTAATCTGAAGGACAAAGCATTAGGATGCGTTGCACGACATAGTTATTAGCTTCGAGTTCAGCTACGCTTAAAGGGTGTGCCGGAAGTCGGCTATTACGACTTGCTGACACACCCTTTATGATACTTTCCCAACGGGCGCAAAACGATATGCGGCTTAGCCCATTGGGAGTATAGGAGAATGGGGTTTAGAAAACCTTTCCGAAGATGATGTTGATGAATGTTTTCACCAAGATCTTGGCGTCGAACCACCAACTGCGGTGCTCCAGGTAGAAAAGATCAAGGTCGAGCCTACGCAGCATCTTCTCCATGGTGTCGGTGTAACCATTGTAGAGAGTGGCGTAGGATGTTACGCCTGGCCTGATCTGATAGAGATAAACGTAACGCGGGTCGTGCTGAACAATTTGGTCAATGTAGTATTTGCGTTCGGGCCGCGGGCCTATGAAGGCCATGTCGCCCTTCATGACGTTCCACAGTTGTGGCAGCTCGTCGAGATGGTGGTCGCGAAGGAATCGTCCCACCTTCGTCATGCGGCTGTCCTTTTCGTGGCCGAAGAGCTGTGGACCGTCTTTCTCGGCGTCGATGCGCATGCTTCGGAACTTATAGATTGTGAACGGACGGCCAAACCGGCCAATGCGCTCCTGCTTGAAGATGGCAGGACCGCCATCCTCGCGCTTCACCAGGATATAGCAAATGAGAAACAGGGGCGAGAACACAATGATGCTTGCCAGGGCCACCAAGAAATCGACGATTCGCTTGGTGACACGCTCCACCTCATTCATACCATCGGGTATGAAGCGCGGATTGTTCACGTCATCGTTCCACTTGATGTATGGGGGTATGTGTCTTTCCTGTTGCTGCATGTTGGATTTGTTGGTTTTGTGAGGACGGTAAAGGTTAGTCGGCTAAGTATTTCCGACTATCCCAACGAGTCTTCAGTCTTTTGAAAATGTAGTTGGGCATGAAGACGAAACAGAATTTAAGCACCGACTTAACTTTTGAGAATCCTAATACCTGCTCATAAATAGCGAGGTTATACTTGATGAGCGACATCTTGTTGCGCGAAACCGAACCCTTTCTAACCATGTAGAGCGTTAACGGCTCCCTCAACCCTAAGGCGAAATGGCAGTCACGCAAGATTGTGAGCGTCAGGCCCCAGTCTTGCCGTTTGCGAAGCAAGGGCATGTAATACTTCCTACCTAACAGTTCGATATCGTAGATAGCAGTGGACAGACCGATCTTGTTATCCATCTGCAACTTGCCAAATGTCATTCGTTCAGGAGCAATGACAATGGCCACCTTTTCACCCGAGGGCTTCACGCGTAGGTATGAGGTATAGGAAAGAGCCACATGGTTCTCGTTCATAAAGCGTATCTGCCGCTCCAGTTTGTTTGGCTCCCATCGGTCGTCGCTATCACAAAAGGCTATGTAGCGCCCACGTGCCTCCCGGATAGAATTGTTACGGGCACACCCAGGCCCGAGGTTCTCCTTTTGAAAGAACACTCTAATCCTACCATCTTGCTTAGCCATATCGCTGAGCAATTGCAGGGTGGCTGGATCTGTTGAACCATCGTCGGTAACCAAGAGCTCCAGGTCGCCGTAAGTTTGGCCAAGTATGCTCCCAATGCTTCCAGCAGCGCTTTCACCACTGTTGTATGTGGACATAATTACAGATACCAGTACTCCCATTTCTTAGTCATGTGTGATTATACAAAGTGTTATTTAATAATATTAACGCCTAACAAATGCTAATATTTTGTAAAGTACCCATTAATATTGCGTTATTATTGATTTTTTCTTCAAATACCCTTAACTTTGTATGTAACAGAAACAATATATGTAATGAAAAGAACACATTTTTTAATAATAATGGCTTGCCTGATGTTCGTCATTGGGCTATCAGCGGCCATTGCTGGACAAGCCTCAGCGCGCCAAACCGATGAACAACGCACCTATCGCTTGGTGTGGGAAGACCAGTTTAATGGTTCCAAACTCGACACGACCCATTGGGAACGCATCGACCGCAACATACCGGCGTGGCGCCGCTACATGACCACTCACGACAAGCTCTACCGTCAGCGGGGTGGGTACTTGCGCCTTTACTGCAAGCGCAACAAGAATATCGACCCTACCGACACGGCCACAGTACTCACTGGTGGCATACAGACACAAAACCATTTCCACTTTAGCGGTTATGGAAAGATGGAAGTAAGGGCCCGAATTCATGGCGCGCAAGGTTGTTGGCCGGCCATTTGGATAACGAGCGTGAAATACCAAAACGATCCCGACTGGGCAGAGATAGATATTATGGAGCATTACAACCACGACAACATCGTGGTGCAAACGGCCCATAACAACTATTCGACCATTCAAAATCGGCAGACCGAGAAGGAGCGCTCTTTCAGACCTTCCGTCAAGGCTGAGGATTGGAATATTTATGGCGTAGAGATTCTACCCGATCGTCTTATTTTCTCGGTCAATGGCAAGGAAACGTACACCTATCATAAGATTAACGACGCGAAAGTGAAGCATCAATTCCCATACGGTGTGGAAAGCTATCTACGCATCGACATGCAATGGAACAATCCATGGCTGAAACCCGACATCAATGATCTTCCCGCCTGGATGGATATCGACTGGGTTCGCTATTACACCCTCAACCAGTCGGGTAAGCAACGCTGAGCAGTTTGCCCGTTTCTTGTCCACCGCTTGGGAGCTACCACCACGTGATCCTTACGCTGGTTGAGGAATGCACCCCACCATGAAAATGAAGAATTGGCTACAATGTTAGTTTGGCATGCCGTCATCAGGCGCATGTCGAGATGGCTATCGGCCCCTTGGTTCCAATCCACGAACACCACTTGGCAATCTTTCAGCAATGGGCAAAGGTGCTCCTTGCAAGTGGCAATGTCATTGCTGAAAATGGCAACAAGTGTGCCCGGTCGCATACAAGGCGCAATTTGGGCGATGGCTCGCTTGTAATAGTCGACGTCGCAGATACCGCCAAAAGTGGGATGGTTTACGTAGTCGCCACCACGGTAGTGTATCGAAACGCTGTTGCCACTGGCCAATTGCTGGAACAACTCGGCATTCTTACCAGTGAGAGGCTGACGCCATACAAACTCGCGTAAAATGTCGTCTTTCACATCTATTAGATAGCGATGGTCTTGCCAATAGCCATCATAATAGGTAGCTCGTTGGTCTTCCAGCACATTGGGATTGAAAGCCGTGGCTTGCTTCTCACGATATTCGGTTTTCTTACATGGCAAGCAGTGCTTGTAGATGCGGCTAAGATTGTAATGACCAACAAGGAGACGGAACGCGTTCCTCACCTCTCGCTTGGATGCGACTGGCAGCGTGGCGTGAAATATCTTATCGATCTCGTAATGGTTGTGGAGTGGATAGCCTCGAAAGAAGCAAGTGTCAACGGCGACCTCATTGCCGTAGCGCCTCCTTAAGGCCAATGCGAGTGAGTATTGGAACATCTGATTGCCCAGTCCTCCTATGATTTGTACTATTTTCATTTAGATGTAAGTCTTTTGTAAAGTGCTACGACGGCTTGGTTTAGATGGTCAAAATCGAGTTTGGCGCGTTGCCTCTCCCTGGTGTTGTCAGTGTAGGGCATGCTCACTACTTCACTTATTTTTTGTGCAGCCAGCTTTGGATCTCTACTGATGATAGCCGAATTGACCAGTCCTTCCAACTGTTTTGCAGCATCACCCACGTTTACACTAAACACAGGTTTGTTCATCACTAAACATTCTCGTATGATGTTGGGCGATCCCTCCTCGTCGGACGTAAGAAGAAGGAATGAGGCGGCGCTGATGTAAAGAGGCACCAACTCAGGCTTAACGTGGGTCATTCGTAGCAATGCCACCTCTCCGTTCATCTGAGCAACGATAGCCTCAGCAATATCGCGGCGTTTAATATTTGTGCCGCTAACATCAGAAAAGAGGGCGTATGGGCGATTCGGGATACCTAATCGTTGGCATGCCTCTGAATGCGTTACGGGTGTGAAGAGCGAATAGTCGACACCCAGTCGTTGCACGAAAAACTTGCTTTGTTGCCACTGTCTGAGGGCTCTAGGCACGTAGTGCGTCATCTCTGTAGTGACAAAGCCACATGAGGAGAAAAGTGGAATGCTCAGAAACGACGCCCATTGGTTCACCTTTATTTTCAATTTCTTAGCGATGCCATGAGCCGTTTTGATGCTCTTAGCGTGGATGTCTGTTCCGTGAAAAGTGATGACCATGGGTTTGTTGATGCCTATGAGCGCAAGACGCAGGAGCAGGGCATACAATCCACCAAAGTGTATATGGACCACATCGTAATAACTGGCCACATGGCGTATGTCGCGAAAACACCCCAAACGGTTAGTAAAAGGCATAAAACGCACCTCACCAACGTCTGGCAATGTGGCCATGGAGCGCTCCATGCGGTACATGATAGGGTTGCCCACGCCATCTTTGTTCAGGCATTGGTTGGATAGTAGAAGTATCTTCATCATTCCAGTATTTTCTGAATGGCTTTCCGTGTGAAGGCCAATGCATGCTTTAAAGAGTTTCCCTGATCGCCTTTCCACTTATCTGCATAGTGTTTGAATGCGCTGTCGCCCGTGATGAGAAACATGGCCTCCATCTGAGCAATGTGCAGGTTGTGGTAGAAGGGACTGGCAATTTTTCCACCCAAATCATAAAGGCTCCAGTAGGAGTTGGAAAAACGTGGAAGCAATTCCCGCATTCCCCTCAACGACTGTTGCAAGAATTTGTCATATGTGTGGGAGTCATCAACAAGCGAATAGTCGTAGAGCCCCCACCAGGCAAAAACGAAACCGTTGAGCACAAGAGGCAGGTGGGTGTACTCGTGCAGGCAGATCGCTCCATGGGCATAGGAAGAAGTGCCACCCTCACAGATGGGGCGGAGCATGAAGTCGATGGCCATTTGGGCTGCATCTTTATAGCGTTTGTCGTGGGTTTGGGCATAAGCCCTTAGTAGTAACGATGCCCCTTCGCCTTGCGCCATAGCTCCATAAGGCGCTGACGGGTACACGTAGAAGAAATTGTTCCATGCGCCATTGTCTTGCTGGTGACTCATTGCCCATTCGCCACATTGCATGAACTTACGGAGATAAGTCTTATCGCCTGTTTGCAGATACAGGTCGTAGGCTCCCAAGCCATACTGGAAGATGGCTACGGGGAAGAACACATCTTCGCCTTTCTCGGTGTGAAGCGTAGGTAGCCCATCTGTTTGAAGCAGTTCGGGGAGCATAGTGACCTTCTCGGTCAGGTTATTGTAATAACCCGTTAGTTGGCCAACTGCAAACGTCTTGCCCAAGTCTTGGTTGACGTGAAGCACGCTCTTTCCCGTCAGCATACGGTACCATTTTTTTATGTTGTATATGGTTAGTGCCATGAAGTTATCATTTGTTGTTAACGGCATCGCGGATGGCGTCAAGCCAACCATGTCCAAAGGTTTGGTCGGGTTCCACGTAATCGCCTTCTCCCCATTCGTTCCACGCCTTCAAGAACAGTATTTGGTGTTGTGGAGTTTTATCCTTTATATGGTTCATGGCATCAAGTATGGTCTCCTTGAACCGTTGTGGTGTGGCTTGAATTAAAACTTCCGCCTTCTCGCCAGCCCTTGGCGTTCTGTCCCATTGTGGCAGAAGGGTGGGATAAACGTTCTCCCATGCATCCTCAGGAACATAGTAATTGCGCATGAAACGCTGGTAATCCATACGGGTGGCGGTGGAGAATGCGGTTCTAACACGTAACATATGCCACATCATGGAGAGGCGTCCCTGATAGAGTCCCACTGCGCGGCGAAAGCCCGACGACATGACGGCGTCGAACCCCAAGTCGAGAACCGACTGGTAATAGCTGCCTGCCCTGTCTGCCGAATAGTAGTTTTTCTTCTCTCCTTGCAAGCCTTTTCCCGTGTTGTCAGTCTGTCCCACGAAATGGATTCCTGGAAATCCGTTATCTATGGCCAGTTGTTGCCAAGTGTCGACAAACTGCTTACAGGCAGGAATGCTTCTTGGTGCCCATACAGCAAACAAGGGTTTTCCGTCGACTTTGATGTAACGTTCATCTTTGAAAGCGGGCAAAAGTGCGTGGAAATGCCTCACGGCATCTTCCGCCGAATAAGTCATCCGCATCAACATAGAATCGCGTTTGAGACTGCTTCCCCTCTTCCAGGTCTTGTTGGTCCAGTCGTGATTGGCCCAACACAGGCAGAAGGGAAAGTCGGGCTTCCCACTCTCCAGCACCTCTTGGAAGGGGCGCTCAAGAAGTTGCTTACCATTGCCAAACCAGTAATGGTAATAGCAGAATCCCTCAATGCCAGCCTCGCGTGCCAGGTCAGCCTGCTGCTGACGAACCTCAGGCACTCGCAAGTCATAAAAGCCCAGGTCAGCAGGCAGGTGTGGTTGGCTGTGTCCTTTAAACAAAGGTTTGGCCTTTACCACATTGTTCCATTCTGTAAATCCCTTGCCCCACCACTCATCGTTCTCGGGTATGGGGTGGTATTGCGGCAGGTATAGAGCTATTATTCTTGGTTTCATTTTTTTCTCTTTGTATGATTTGGTTGTAAAAGTCAAACACTCGTTGAACATTGCGTTTCTGATCGTAGATCTCACTGCATACGGTTCGGTAGGCACGTTCCCTATAGAGGTCGTAATGATTGGGGGTGTGTTTGGTCACATCAATCATGATCGACGCCAACTGGCTGGTTGTTTGGAACGCCAGAGCTATGTCGGTTCCCTCCAGTTCCTTCCCGTTGTCCATTTGCTCCTTCACGCCAGTAGTATATCTTCCTATGATGAGACATCCCTTTCTTGCAGCCTCCATAAACGTCAGTCCAAAGCCTTCATAAGGCGAGGTGAGGATAAGCGCTACAGCTCGTTGCATGAGTTGGTCCACATCGCGCCGTTGCCCCATAAAGTTCACTGATTCATCGAGGTCATGAGCCCGAACGAAAGCCATCAAGCGATGGTAGTAATGGGCGTCGGCTATGCCGCCTGCGATATACAAGGGGTATGGCCTATGGATTTGGGCATGATAACTAGCGTAAGCCTCCAGGAGCAGTTCTAGGCCCTTTGCTTGCTGCACTCGTCCCACCAAAAGGAAGAAAGGCTCCTTCTTGTTATGAGGCATGGGCTCTTGCTGCGTGTCACCTCCATCGTATGAAACCACCGATCGGTTGTTGTCGCTCAAACGGTAATAGGCTTGCAGGTCTCGCGATATGCAGATAGCATAGCTATGTGGAGCGCCGAGCTGCGACACCAGCGTGTGCTGGCTAGGGATGATATGCAAGCCTATCTTGTCGGCGTATTCACGTATGTGGTAAACGTGGGGTACGCTTAAGCGTTTGGCCACATGGTATCCGATGGACAGCACGCTGGTATTGGTGTGAACCATATCGACATGGCACTCTTTGGCTTGACGCGTTATATTTCGAATGGCTTGGTGCGTGAGTATCAGGCGGGCGATGAGCCGAGGCAGGAAAAGCACCTTGTTCTTCATGCCTTTCAGATACGGGAAGGTACTCATCCTGTATCGAGAGCAGATAATCTCGACGCCTTGGCGTTTCAATTCATGGTATATTCCCTCCTGATCGGGCAAGGCCACAACTGGCGTTACCCCCAAGGGAATCAGCCCTTGGAGCATGCTCATGAAAGCCACGGAGGCCCCATTGCCCGGATTGGTGGTGTGTAGGACGTATAGGATGGTCATGATGCGGATACGGATAATTCTTGTTGGTCTGTTGTTGGAGGTTCAGAGGTGGCTGTGCAGAACAACGGTATGTATCGACAATACCACACAACGAATCCGTCAACAATAAACACCATGGATGCCACGATCAACGATGATATCTCGGCCCTTCTGTCCTTACCTTTCCTGTAGCTGACAACAAAGAAGCCAATAAGCAGTATCAGGCCGACAACCCCATATTGATAAATGTACACTTTGTAGCCCGAGTTTCCAAATTCAGAGTTATCTCTCTGCCTTCCAAAGAGCACGTCAGACGATTGCATGAACGAATCGTATTCCTTGTCGAAGCTCTCTGTCGTACGGTTATTGCCTGCCAATTCTCCATCGTTTATCTCCATTCGCGCGATAATGAGATCTTGCAGCAGGTTATCGCCACCATTATAAAAGAATGAGCCTATGACTATGGTGGAAAGAACGGCTATAGTACCCATTACTTTGCGAATCATTTTCTTACGGTTACACCAAAGGTTGAGGAATATGATGGCAAAGAGATAAGCGTATGCTCCTAATGAGAAACTGATGATAGTTGCAAACAAGAGAATGGAGTTGTACCATTTCTTCCAATGGCCTCGCTGCACTTGCAGTAACAACACACATGCAGTGCCCAACTGAGAGGGTTCTATGAAGATGGACTGGAACCTGGGGAAGAAGGCGAAAAGAGTTCGATCGTCTATGAGAAACAAGTAATAGTTGGTGAAATAATAGAACTCGTCGGGCGACACCAACGATTGATTGGGTAGCGAAAATCCTATGATGTATAAGAAAAAGAACGTGATTGATACGCAGAGAAAAGCCGCCAACCCCTTGCAGATGATCGTAACGATCCTCTGCCTCAACTCCGCCTTGTATCTGAAAAAGGAGAAGAAGATGAAGCAATTACAGAAAGCAGCTATGAAACTCGATACATTTCCGTTTCCGATCATCGTTTGATAAAACACCAACACGAAGAAAGCGACGGTGGGATATATGTAGTTCCCATCGCTGAAGGCACGATTACTTAGTTGGCGATCGATGATCATCGCCAAGGCGATAAAGGCGCTTGAGAACACCATGTATGTGGTGGATAGTCTCCATAGCGGCCATGGGTTCATGGTCGTTAGGAACGCTATGAGGATGCCTATGGTGTAAAGCCATACGACGAGCGTGCTTTTTCGTAGCGTGTAAAGCTTCGACTTGTTGAATGTCAAGTATTTGTCCAGGTTGAAAGTCATCTCTTTAACTTTAACAATCGAAGTACATAAGTTCTCTCATCCTTGCTAAGCGTGAATGTGAAAAGCGATATTATGCCAATGGTCGCAGCAACTGATGCTGTAAAAAGGAATCTGAACCGAAATGCGCAACACTCGGTACAGGCCACGCTTGCAAGCGTGACGGCCATGGCCAAAGGTAAGAGCGGCATAAGGGAAGCCTTGACATATTGGGTAACATTGAGCCCAGCCGAGTATTTCATGAAGGGCAGCCGTGATAACGAAACTGCGAGTTCCATAAACACGTAGATGGCCATCATAAGATGAAGTCCTCCATCGGCCTTGAAAGTTGCCCACGCTATGGGCACAAGCATCATCTTTGGCGTGTACGTAAGGAGCGAGTAATATTTCAGTTTTCCCGTAGCTTGGTTGGCGGCATGGAGCCCCAGTGTCATTTGGTCTACGACAAAAGCCAGCATGAGCGCACGGCAAAAGGTTGTGGTATAGGGTGGCACCACCTTGAGCCAAAAGGCAAGGATGTCAGGCAACTCTATCATGACGGGTATGGAAATGATCATCATCAGCGCTGTCGAGAACTTGCTTTCCTTTCCTGCGAGACTCAACATCTTCTCGCGATCGTGACTTCCCTCTGCTTTCATGATCTGCGGATTCATAGCGTTAAGGATGGATGTGGACACAAATCGTACCGCTCCATTGACCTGCGTTCCTATACCAAATGCAGCGTTGATGGTTGTTCCGAAAAACTTATTGAACACCACCGTGAGACCTTGCGATTGGCAAATGCCAGCCACCATGCCATAAGTAGTCCATCCTGCGAATCCCAAGAGCTGTCGGATAATGGCCTTGTCGTAGTTCTTCTTTCCCAAACGATAATGACTCTCCTCATATTTGAAGTAGTCGTAGACGATGTATGCCAACAAGTTGAAGGTGATGACGCTTGTCATTCCGATGGCGTAGAACACCAGTTTGTCGAGCCCAATGAAGGCAAGGCTTAGTGCCAGCACGAGTTTCAGCACACCATCGATCACCTCAATTACAGATATATACACAATGTTCTCGTGTGCGATGAGTAAGGCTTTGAACGGCGAAGTCATCACAGTGGCAAAGAGCATGAACACCATAGTGACGTACACCGCGCCAGCCGCTTGCATGCGCAGAGGGTCAATGTTGAGGAAATGGTTGATAAGCAAGTTTTCCAACGGAAGCAATATGAGGCAAATAGCCACTCCAAACATTAAGTGTATGAGCAGGCTGTTGGCAAAGACCTTGCGCACTTGCTCGTTGTCAGCAGCACCTTGGTGGTACGACAAGTAGCGCTGAGTGGTTACCACAAGCGAATTGGTTAGGTAGCCTAATATGCTCACGACACCTCCCACCACCGAATAGATTCCATAGTCGCTGATGTTGAGCGCGTCGAGAACAAGGCGCGTAGAATAGAGGGAAAGGCAGATGTTGACAACCGACTTTCCATATTGTACTATAGTATTAACGATAATACGCTTAGAGGCTTCCATACATGTATTTGCAGGAGGTTAGCTTATTCCTTATCTGTTCGCTTCGTTTTCTTGGGAAAGACCACTTCTTTCGTGCAAAAGCAAATGAGGGCAAACGTTATTAAGAACAACATTCCGATGACGAAGAACATACGCTTGGGCCCTGTGGCCTTGACGGGCACGGCCGCACCCTTAAGCAAGGTGAATGCGGGCGTGTTCTCGCGCAGTTTGGCGCGGGCTGCCTGCAACTGTGCTTGCAGAGATGTGTAGGTGTTATATTTCAGTTGCATATCGTTCTCCAAGTCTTCAGTTTTCGACTTGTAGCTTTGTAGAATTACGTCCATGTTGGCGTCTGCGTACGCACCGTATGTTTGGCGCACACGCTCATAGTCGACCTTGGCATCAGCTGTCAATTTGGCATAATACTCCACATCGTTACGCGCCTTTTTGGTGCGGTAGGCTGTGATGAATTCCTGCAAACGTTGCCTCACCGAGTCGGCAATGGTCTTACAAATGAGCGGGTCTTGTGCTTCCGTACTGATGGTAATCACATCGTTCTTCTTGTCTACGCTGATAGCAATGCTCTTTCGGATGGCACCCATGATGGCGTCATCGTTTTTCGACAGTTGGTAAGGGTTGAAGGCCTCGTTGGCGACACCTTTCGTCCCTTGCCCATCGCTTGTCTTAGGCAGCAGGTTCTTCAGTTTGGCCACTGCCACTGTCCACCAGGGGTACTGGGTAAAATATCGCTTGTAGGCGTATAGTGTAGTATCGATGGCTCCGTCGGCGCTTTTCACGCGTATGTCAAACAGGTTGTACACGAATCCGTTGTCGTCCATCAGGTCGGGATAGAGACTCGGATAGATGGCATCTGTAGAGTTGCGATCGCCCAAGTCGATTCCGAAGTTCGAAGCCAAAGCGCCCAAAGTCCCACCAGACGTAGGTATGTTCATTTCTGGGGCCAACACAGTGCTGGTGGTATAGGTTCTTGGCACACAGACGATGATGAGAGCTGATACGACAAAGGTTATGGGCCAAGCGATGAAGAACCATTTCTTTCGCTTGACGATGCTTGCCCACACCTCACGCAGGTCGATAACCTCTTCTTTGTTTTGTTCGTTATTCATGATGCGATAAGTCTTACTTGCTCATATTGGCGATGGTTGCGATCATGGCGGCGATCGACGCGATGCCGGTACCCATGCTCATGGTCTCGGCCACGCTCATCTTGCGGCTGATGCGACTGGGCACCACAATCTCGCAGCCGGCCTCGATTTTGGCCCCTTGCGAGAGTTTGCCCACCATGCCGTTCATGTAGATTACGTAGGCGCCGCTCTTGCGTGCGTTCTGTGCGAATCCGCCAGCGGCGTTGATGTAATACTTGGCGCTCTTTCCGCGCTCGTAGGCCACAGTGTTGGGGTACATCACCGCTCCGTTCACCTTCACCGTTGCCGTGTATTGCGGCAGGATGAGGCGGTCGCCCTCGCGCAGCACGATATTGGCGTCGCTATTGGGGTTGGCCAAGGCTCGGTCGAGCTCAATACCCACGGGGAAGGTGTTGGGCACCTGGAATTTCTTCAGCTGCGTGTTATTCGACTGCTGCGCCACTTGCTGCACGCTTCCGCCGTTGTTGCTGCTGGCAGCCAGTTCGAGGAGCTGCTGCTGCAACTGCTCTTGTTGCATCTTGAAGGCAGCCTCCATGCGGGCACGCTCCGCCTCGTTGGGTCGACGCTCCAGTCGGGCGCCCTTCACATAGGCTTGGTCGGTTATGCCTCCTGCCGCCTTCAGCAGGTCGGTGAGTCGCATGTTGCGTTTGCTGAGCGTGTAGGTGCCAGCAAACATCACCTCTCCGTCGACCGTCACGCTCTGCTGCTTCGAGTAGGCAGGGCTCTTGCGCACATACACCTCGTCGTAAGGCATGAGCGTAAAGCCAGGCTCGCCATCGATCACGAAGCCATCCTTCAGCGCAAACGAGTAGTTCTTGGCAATAATACTATCGGTGGTCAGGGCCTTGGGGTTGCTCACGCGGCGCGCCACATCCACCTTCACCGTCGAAGCCGTCTCAAGCAGTCCACCGGCTTGGAGCACAAAGTCCTCCAGCGTCTCGTTGTCGGCATATTTGTAAACGCCAGGGTATTGCACCTCGCCCTGGATAGTGATGGTGCGCTCCGAAAGCGTCTCTGTCTTGCTGGGTATGAAGAGCACATCGTTCTCCTGCAACGGCAGGTCGGCCACACGCCCGTCCATAATGCCGGCCACATCAACGCTCACCACCTTCAGTGTGCGATCGGGATTCATGCGGTGCATCACGGCGCGTGCTGTGAACGCCTCCTCGGTGAGACCCTCAGCGTGCTCTATGAGCGTGCGCACGCTATTGACGCTCTCACCCATTTGGTACATGCCGGGGCGGAACACCGCACCTTTGATCTCCACGGTATTCTCGTAGCGGGGCAATATGGAGTCGACGCTCACGCTATCACCATCGGCTATGCGGAAACTGCTCATGTCGAACTCATCGACGTTGAACACCGCATACTCGCGACCGGTCTTGCGGTTCACGCGCACGCTCTTCGTGTAGGCGTCGCCAGCAAAGCCGCCCGCATATTTCAAGAGGCTCTCAAGGCTCTCGCTCTTCTTCATCTCGTAGAACATGGGGCGCTTCACCTTACCCACGATGTTCACCAGGCAATCGTAGGCGCCCACCGAGATCACATCACCGTCGTGCAACCTCACGTTGCCCGTCATCTTGCCGTTGAGGATGTAGTCGTAGATGTCGCACACGCTGATGAGGCGATTGTTGCGATAGATGTGTATGTTGCGCAGCGTTCCCAGATCGCTCGTGCCGCCCGCCATGTAGAGGGCGTGAAACACGGTTGCGAAGGCCGAGAGCGTGTAGGTGCCCGGCGCCTTCACCTCACCCATGATATTCACGGTGATGGTTCGCGTCTGTCCGAGCGACAGGTTGATGCGGCTGCTGCGATAGCGTGCGCCGAGCGTGTTGCGTATGCGATTCTTGGCCTGGCTTACAGTCAGTCCGCTCACGTCGATGGGTCCGAAGCCTTCGATCACGATCTGACCATCGGGCGTCACGGTACAGTTGAATGTCTTTTGCGAGGCGCCGTACACATCCACCGACACGGCATCGCCTGGCCCGAGCACATAGCTCTGCGGTGTGGCGATGTTCATCGAGGGTTCGAAGGTCAGGTCCTTATTATTAAATATGTCGCGTCCAAACACGCGCTTCTTGCCTTTCTCTTGCTGCTCCAGCAGTTGGTTGAGCCATGCTATGGAGTCTTGGTGCGTCATGTTGCCCAGCTCGGCCTGCATCAGCATGAAGTCCTGATCATCCTCGTTATATTCGTTCTGCCATTTGTTTATGCCCTGTATGCGCTGCGTGGTGTTGGCCTCACGCTCTATGTTCTCCTCGTGGGTGCGCTGGCGCAGTTCGTCGCGCTTCTTGCCGTTGTTGGTGCGCATGCGGCTATCCCCCTCGTCGGCCTTAGCCATACCGAGGCCCGCCTGCTTGGCCTGTCGCTGGTATTTGCGTTGCACACGCCTAATCTGGTTAATGTCCACACCGCTCTGTATCAGCTTCACTACGATCTGCTTGTCTGATGTGCCTTTCTCCATTTCGCGCTGCACCATCTCAGCCACTTGGCTGTCGGTCATACTGCTTTGCGCCCTCATGCCTACGGGGCACAGAGCCACGATAAATATGAAAATGATGAGTTTCTTCATCCTTCTGATTTGATTACTCGTTTGTTTGAATGGTTACACCTGTATTATTATAGTAACTCCTTTTTTCCCGTTTTATTGTGAACGGAGGCCCTGCAAAGTTACAATAAAAATAAGATACGACAAAACAAATGGCGACGTAACTCGACTGCACTCACAAAAGCGTATAGAGGTAGCACCGCGATAGAGGGGGTGCCAACAATTCGCAACAATCTATCTGAAGGCTTTTTGATACGAAAACCGAAAAAGCACAAAAAGTGGAAAATAAATGCAAAGAAAGTATAATAAACCCGCACAGACATACGTTATCATCATAACTAATACGAACAAACAACTATGATGACCAATCCCTCCACCGAATATCCTCAAACGATATCGCTGCTTAGCGAAGAAGACTATGTAGAGGACGGCATGACCGAAGCCGGACGCGACTTGAAACGCTGCGCCGACTTCTTCGTTGCGCTCTTCTGCCTCATTGTCTTCGCCCCACTCTTCCTCATCTGCTACATTGCGGTGAGGCGCGAGGATGATGGTCCGGCCATCTACAAGCAGGAGCGCATTGGGCGCTACGGGCTTCCCTTCTATATCTATAAGTTTCGCAGCATGAAGCTGAACGCCGAGAACGATGGGCCGCAGCTCACCGCCAGCGAGGACGACAACCGCCTGACAAAGGTGGGACGCTTCCTCCGCAGCCATCACCTCGATGAGCTGCCTCAGCTCTACAACGTGCTCATCGGCGACATGGCTTTCATCGGCCCACGCCCCGAGCGCAAATTCTACATCGACCAAATCATGCAGCGCGACCCACGCTACCAGAACCTCTACCAGATTCGCCCGGGCGTGACATCCTACGCCACGCTCTACAATGGCTACTGCGACACCATCGAGAAGATGCTCAGACGTCTCGACCTCGATCTCTATTACCTGAAGCATCGCAGTTGGTGGTTCGACGCCAAGATTCTCTTCATGACCTTCATCAACATCGTGTTTGGAAAGAAATTCTAACGTTGTTTAACGACATGAACCAGCGCAACCACTCCATCGACATTCTGAAGTTTGTCTGCGCAACGCTGATTGTTTGCTTGCACACATACAGTAAATGGCATGACGATTTCATACCTTTGACGAGGTGTGCCGTACCATGCTTTTTAATGATTTCAGGCTTTCTGTTATATTCCGAGAAGGGAATAGGTCGTGAGCGACTGGTGCGCACCATTAAGCACATTTTTCACATCATCGTTTGGTCAACCTTGTTGTTTGCCATCGTCACCGAGAGCAGGGCAATAGCAAAAGATGGTGTTTTTATTCCCTCTGGGAAGGATTGGCTCTATTGCTTTGCGCTCAATGAAAATCCGTTCGGTTACCACCTGTGGTACCTGCAAGCTTACTTATATGTTCTGCCCCTTATGCTCATTGTGGACAAATACAAACTATGGAAGTTGATGCTTTGCGCCACGCCTCTTTTGCTATTGGGAAACACGGTGTTGGGCGCATACGGACAACTCATTTTTCAGCAATAGTACTGATGCGATAAAATCGCATAGTTATTAAAATTCATCAAATAAAGTG